>CAMTOT010000114.1 GCA_947074165.1 uncultured Bacteroidales bacterium | reverse complement strand
GGCATACGAATTAATGAGCGGTGACTGGAGTTCAGACGTGTGCTCTTCCGATCTATGCAATTTAAGGATTGGAGATTGCCAAATTAGCAATTATTTAGTATTAAACTATTAATGGATATTAATATAAATACAAATCTAAGAATCTATCAAATAGTACAAAACCAAATTAGTATAAGGTTGTTAATAAGTCAAAAGAGTAAGTAAACTTAAATTTTCAGATATAATGGATATATTCATTAAAAGAACATTGTTATCTGTTTGTATTGTTTTATTTCTATTAGCAACA
Organism: uncultured Bacteroidales bacterium; assembly: GCA_947074165.1. Taxonomy (GTDB): domain Bacteria; phylum Bacteroidota; class Bacteroidia; order Bacteroidales; family JAUNSR01; genus JAUNSR01. The sequence goes on along the minus strand of CAMTOT010000114.1, from coordinate 8,328 downwards.
ACGGAAAACATCGTAGCCCAGGAAAGACCGTTATTTAAAAATACGGATATAATGGGGCTCGCGGTAAAGAGCAATCTGCTCATGGATATCGCAGTAACACCTAACATTGGAGTAGAAATGATGTTACGTGAAAGAGTGGCGTTAAATTTTAACTGGTTTTACGCATGGTGGTCAAATAGCAAGGATCACCGTTTTTGGCGAACATATGGAGGTATGTTTGAGGCCAGAAAATGGTTTGGCAGCAGGGCAGATCGTCATATGTTTGAAGGACATCACCTTGGTGCATATTTTATGGGGGGTACATTTGATTTCGAGTTTGGTAACAAGGGTTATCAAAGTCCGTTTGCTGTGAATACTGGTATATGTTATGGATACGGTGTTAAGTTACACAAACGCTTGTATCTTGATTTTGTAATAGGAATAGGGTATTTAGGCGGAAGTTTTGATAAATATAGAGTTCAGAACGGTTCTTATTGTATATATAAGCAAGACTGTCTTAATTATTGGGGCCCTGCATTAGCTGAGGTATCTCTTGTATGGTCTTTAAACGGGCTGTTTAAACAAAAATAAAATGTACTGGAATGAAAAATACGATACGAATATTTGTCATATTCTCTTTGTTGCTATCTAGTTGTTACAATAAAGATTTATGTCCTGATTGTGAGATTCAAGAAGGTTTAAGCATAAAATTTGACTGGTCGAAGGTTGCACCGCAACCTCTTATGACTACTCTTGTGTATAATGCTAAAGGTGAACTGGTAAAAAAATATCAGGTACCTGAAGGAGGTAAAGATATTAGTCTTTTACCCGGTAAATATACCATCGTAACATACAATAGCTCTTCTGATTCACAATGGAGCGGAGAGAACTCTTTAAATACACTGCATGTTACGTCCCCGGACGGTGATCAGGCAGGAGAAAAAGCCTCTTCAACTTATGTTTGTGGCGCTACAAAGAGAGATGTTGTAGTTAAAAATGAGAGCGGAACCGAGCAGGTAATCTCGCTTACCCCGACAGAGATCACAGATCACTATACTTATCAGATATCAGGACTATCATCTCTTGGTGATAAAGTAACCATTAACTCGGTATCATTGAGCGGGCTTAATGACGGATACTCTCCTAATGGTAATTCGAGTGTGGTGCATACATGTACTGTACCATTTGATGACAATGATTATGATCCGCAAACAGGCTCTTTATCGGGGCATATGACATGCTTCGGACCACATCCTGGAGAAAAAGATAATGTAACAATAAGTATTACATACGATGGTAAGCAGGTAAAGATTCCTGTTCAGAATGTTACTGAGCAAATATCATCTTCTACAGATCCACACAATGTGATTATACATATAGTTCTGGATATTGTAGATATAGATTTTGATGTGGACGATTGGGATCCTCAGGATCCTACAGATATTATTTTGTAATCAGACTATATTACCAATCAATATAAATCAATTATGAGCAAGTATTATATAAATATCATATTTCTTTTTATATCTCTTTGTGCATGTAGTGAGAAATATATTAGTGTAGAAGACGAAATAGCAAAAGGCGCTATTGTTTTCACAACACAGGTTTGTGATATATCAAAGAGCGGTGATACAAATATTCAAACAATAAAGGGTGATGGAGGTATACTCGTTAGTTCTTACTATAGTGATACGAATCCTCAAGAGAATTTTTTTGAAAAATTGAATTTTTTGTATGACTCCAAAAATAATTTGTGGACCTCTGATCCCGTTGTATTCTGGAGTGCTTCGGAGAAGCTTGATTTTTATGGATATTATCCGACAGACTTAGATATAAACACATCTGATCCTGGTTTATTAAATTACACGGTAAATTCTAATGCGGAAGATCAGCAGGATATCGTGATGGCTTATGTTAGCAATCAGACAGAAGAGCCGTCGGTTAAGATGACATTTCAACATGCTTTATCAAAACTGACATTTAAGGTTATAACTAAAGCAAACTCCGGATTGAATCTTAATATAAGTGGTATTACAATAAAGAATATACCAATGACAGCTGATATACGGCTTGTAACAACAGCGACACAAGTACCTGATTATTTCACAACATCAAATTACTCATCATTTGGAGATGCTACAGAGACAATCCCAGAGGGTGAAGGTAGTCTGACAGCTGGTACAGCTGATGTTTCAATAGGAACGTTTAATCCATTCTATATTATTCCTCATATTGTAGATGTATGGGTATATAATACTTCTATGTCAGCCGCTGAATTATCATCAAAGACTTATATAAATATATCAGGTGTTATGTCGGGTCCAACAGACTATCAAACACAGATAATTGTACCTTTTCCTTCAGAAGTTGAAGATGCAGTTACCGGTCAGTTAGTTCCATTAGAATGGAAACCTGGTTATGAGTACGAGTATAATATCACATTCGGAGATTACAATGGTCAGTCTGGCGGAGGAGGTTATACGCCGGATGAGACTCAAGGTGGTAAACCTTTGCCAATAATAATGCCGATAAAGATAACTGTAAATGTAAAAGAATGGAATAAAGAGAGCATTGGCATTGATCTTGGCGCATAATATAAATAAAATATGGTAAAAGATTTAAATGAAACTCTATTTAGAGAGAGTATTTTCGATTTAGCTAAGGGAGATAACGCGACACTCCTTGTTAAGAACAATACTATTATTGAGTTTTGGGCAACATGGTGTCCGCATTGCCAGAGAATGATACCTATATATGAGGAGATAAGCAAAATATTCCCGGATATAGACTGTTATAGAATGGAGGCAGAAAAATATCCGGATGTAGCAGAGCAATTTGGCGTGGAAAGTTATCCTACATTTATATTCATTAAGTCTTATGGCGAGATGGAAAAGTATGTAGGAGAGATGAGCGTTGATACATTCTCAAAGATGATAGGAGACGTATTTACAAAATAATTATATAATTATACAGGTTTATGAGGGATGGCTTTTGAGTCATCCCTTTTTTCATGTCAATAATGGACTCAATAGCATTGTGTTCGTACTAATTTACATTTTAAAGAATAAATTTAAATTTAGCTTTGCATTAAGCATTCAAAACCATAAAACACTAAATGATACATATAATGTAGAAATTGAAACAAAACAGAATATGTATGTAACCGACAGACATCAAAAGGTTGCACATATCTGAATATATTATGTGACATAAAAATAATTTTACATCAATAAAACCAGTAACAATAACATTTAATATTATGATGGAAAAAACATGGCGTTGGTTTGGTCGTAAAGACAAAATAACGCTTCCAATGTTGAGACAGATTGGAGTAGAAGGGATTGTAACAGCTCTGCATGACGTTCCTAACGGAGAGGTCTGGACAATACAAGCAATAGAGGATCTGAAGAATTATATACAGTCATTCGGCCTAAGATGGTCTGTAGTTGAGAGTCTTCCGGTTTGTGAGGCAATTAAATATGCCGGAGCAGAACGTGATGCCTTGATAGAAAATTACAAAGAAAGTCTTGCAAATCTTGGCAAAGCCGGAGTAAGAACTGTATGTTATAACTTTATGCCTGTAATAGACTGGATACGCACAGACCTTTATTATCCATGGGCAGACGGCACAAGTTCGCTTTACTTTGATAAAATTCGTTTCGCTTATTTTGATATGAAGATACTTTGTCGAGAGGATTCACAATCTGATTATACTCAGGAAGAGATAGATCTTGTCGATGAACTTGATAAAGTTATTACCGATAAAGAAAAAGAAAATCTCGTAGATACTATCATCGTAAAGACACAAGGATTTGTGAATGGGAATATAAAGGAGGGAGATATAAATCCTGTCGCTATATTTAAACGTCTGTTGAAGTTATATGATGGAATTGACCGGGACCAATTACGTGAGAATATGCGATATTTCTTAAGCGCTATAATGCCGGTTTGTGATGAGTATGGCATAAACATGTGTGTGCATCCGGATGACCCACCGTTTCAGGTTCTTGGTCTTCCACGAATAGTTACTAATGAGGAAGATATCCAATGGTTTCTGGACGCGGTAGATAATATTCATAACGGTCTGACTTTTTGTGCAGGTTCACTTAGTGCAGGAGAGCATAACGACACTCGGACGTTGGCTGAAAAATTTGCTAAACGTACGCACTTCGTTCACCTTCGTAGTACCGAAGCTATGGCAGGAGGTAATTTTATAGAGAGTTCTCATCTTGAAGGACGCGGGCATCTGATAGAATTAATAAGAATATTTGAGAAAAATAATCCCGGGCTTCCGATGCGTGTAGACCACGGCCGTATGATGCTCGGAGATGAAGATAAGGGATATAACGCCGGATATTCATTCCATGGACGCATGTTTGCACTTGCTCAGGTGGATGGTATGATGGCAGTAGTAAATGATGAACTTAAAATGGAAACTATTACAAACTTTATAACAAAAGAAACATATGAACGAACTATTCAGCATAGCAGGTAAGGTAGCGATAATAACCGGAGCAGGCGGGGTGCTCGGAGGTAACATTGCTAAGCATTTTATTCAACAAGGAGCTAAGGTTGTAGCTGTAGATATCCGTCAGGAACCATTGGATGCAAGAGTCGCGGAACTAAAAGAGTATGGAGAAGATGTAATTGGTATAATTGGTAATGTGCTTGATGTAACAAGTCTTGAAAAGCTTGCCGACGAGGTTGTAAAAAAATGGGGCAAAATAGATATTCTACTTAATATTGCGGGAGGAAACATGCCAAAGGCAACACTTGAGCCTGATCAGAATTTTTATGATATGGATATAGCGGCTTGGGAGAAGGTAACTAATCTGAATCTTAACGGTACAGTTTATCCTTCTATGGTATTTGGGAAAGTTATGGCTCAGCAAAAGAGCGGTTGTATAATAAATGTATCATCTATGGCTGCGTATAGTGCCATCACTCGTGTACCGGGATATTCAGCGGCAAAAACAGCTATTGCAAATTTTACACAATGGCTTGCCAGTGAAATGGCGCTGAAATATGGAGATGGTATCCGTGTAAATGCTATAGCTCCCGGCTTCTTCATTGGGGATCAGAATCGCCGTGTACTTATCAACCCTGATGGTTCTCTTACAGAGCGCAGTCAGAAGGTGTTGGCCAAAACTCCAATGCGTCGCTTTGGTGATATAACGGAACTTAACGGATCAGTTCAGTTTCTTTGTAGTGAGGCCGCAAGTTTTATTACAGGAGCCATGCTTCCTATAGATGGTGGATTTAGTGCGTTTAGCGGAGTATAAAAAAGTTATAAAATACATATTTAATATAACCATTTATTGAAATACTGCAGATAAGATGTAATATCATTACGCTTGTTTGCAGTATTTCAGTAGATGGTTATTTTTATTAAAAATGATACAGTAATCCGGTACAGAATAAGGTAAATGCTTAAGCATTTCTGTGTTTACGTATTTCACAACATAAAATGTTTGGGTAATTCAGTGTTCAGATAGAAGTCTCCTATATTTGTGAAGCGGGGTATCATGCTGCCATTTAGCAGTCTTAGTTATCTATATTCAAAGGCATTAACCTCATTTATTTGCTATTCTTTCATTATGGCAAGAATCAGATTGATTTAGTCAGTTGCTTTTTTGAAGTTGAAGCTTGCTGTAATAGTTCTTTTTCATATCTCCTCATTTTTAATTTTACTGAGCTGAAGTATAGAAATTTATCTTATAGGGAAATATACCACAGACCAAAGCCTTGCATTAATCTCTTATTACCATTTATTGAAAATAATTCTTTGTGTATTTATGGATAAAAATTGTTTATTCATGTAAAAAGCATGTGTTTTCGTGCTTTATAAATAAAAAAACATCCAATAGACTCAATACTTATAATTAATTTTTGACGCGAACAATTAGACATTTTTTTTTGTATAAATTCACTACATTTTGACATATAGATTAAATTTCTTTGCATTAATAAATCTTATTGAAAAACTATATAATAATTGAAAACTAACAAGTGTATGCAAATATCAAAATCTAATCTATTTCTGTTATTCTTTATTTTATCTCAGATTATTTTGGGAAACAATAACCGTAAAGTCTTATTTGATAAAGAATGGAAGTTTAAAAAAGAGTCTATAGATGATGCTTATAAAGAATGTTATGATGATTCTGGATGGAGAGTTTTGGATCTACCTCATGATTGGAGTATTGAACATATATCAGAGCAAATTGAAGGTGAAACAATAGGACCTTTTAGTAGGAAAAGTCCGGGGGGATCAGCAACAGGTCAGACTATAGGAGGAGTGGGATGGTATAGAAAGGATTTCGTTATTTCTAAACAGGACAAAAATAAAAGACATGAACTTTATTTCGAGGGAATATATAATCAGTCAGAGGTGTGGGTTAATGGGGTTAAGGTATCTTTTAATGCTTATGGTTATACTACATTTCGTGTTGATATAACAGAATATTGTAAGAAACATGGAGAGAAAAATGTTATTGCCATAAAAGTAATTAATGAAGGAAAAAATTCAAGATGGTATACCGGTTCTGGCATTTACAGACATGTGTGGCTTATAACAAAACCAAACTCATATATTGATGATTGGGGAACATCTATTCATACAGATTCACTAAGTAATAGTAAGTCATATATCTCTTTCTCATCTAAATTGATATTTGGTGAGAAAGTAATGAATAAGCCTTCGGTTAAAATAGAGATTGAAAATTCTGCCGGCGATATTGTTTATAAAAATTCAGAAGCTATAAGTTCTTTTATAAACGACACTGTCGGGATTCCGTTTAAAATCATTATTAAGGATCCGGAACTGTGGTCTGTTGATACGCCAAACTTATATTCATTAAAATTCTCTTTATTGGATAATGGTAAAATTCATGATGAAATAGAGATCCCTTTTGGTATAAGAACCATAAAGTTCTCGGTAGAAAATGGGTTCGAGCTTAATGGTGTTAAGATAAATCTTAAAGGAGGATGTGTACACCATGATAATGGCTTATTAGGCGCAGCCTCATTTGATGATGCTGAAGAGAGAAAGATTAAATTATTAAAAGAGAATGGTTTTAATGCTGTGCGAGGCTCACATAATCCAATGTCTGAGAGTTTTATGAATGCCTGCGACAAACTTGGTATGCTGGTTATAAATGAGGCATTCGATCAATGGAAACGCAGTAAAAAACCTGATGATTATCATAAGTACTTTGATCAGTCGAGTGCTTTAGACATAAGAAATCTCGTGTTGAGAGATAGAAACAGACCATCTGTGATCATGTGGAGTATTGGTAATGAGATAAGAGAGCGAATTACAGAAAATGGGAAGAATATTGCAGGTTATTTAAAATCTGAAATTCTTAAATATGACAATACTCGCCCCATTACAGCAGGAGTGAATAAGCACTGGGATAAACAACGAAAGAATATGCTTCCGTTAGATAATGCATTTCATCATTTAGATATAGCCGGTTATAATTATATGTGGCGATTTTATGAAGAAAAGCATGCTAAATTTCCTCAAAGAATAATGTATGGAAGCGAGAGTGTAGCGACAGAAGCTTCTCAAAACTGGGATAAGGTAGAAAAATATTCTTATGTAATCGGCGATTTTATCTGGACTGCTATGGACTATCTTGGAGAGTCTGGGATTGGCAATTCTATAGAAATAAATCCGGAAGAGAATGTTCATCAATTTATGGATTGGCCATGGTATAATGGATGGTGTGGAGATATCGACATTTTAGGAGTAAAAAAATCTCAGTCTTATTACCGGGATGTATTATGGGGGATACGTTCCATCTCAATGGCAGTAGAATCGCCTGTGATGGATGGTAAAATCAGAAAAGTTAGTTTTTGGGGATGGCCGGAAGAGAGTTTATCCTGGACATTTCCAGGAATGGAAGGTAAATTAATGACCGTAAATGTATATTCTAAAGCTCCGTATATAAGATTATATCTTAACGATGAGCTTATAGGGGAAGCACCCATAAGCTCTGAGTATAAAGCATCTTTTAAAGTGCCGTATGCTAAAGGAAATCTAAGAGCAGTAGAGTTGTATGATGGAAAAGAAAAACAATCAGTAGCATTATATACCGTAGGTAAACCCTCAAAGATAAAAATTACACCCGATAAGACTGTCTTATCAAATAATGGTCAGGATCTTGCATACCTTCTTATTGAGCTTACAGATAAAGATGGCAATATTTTGTATGACTCAGATAAACAGATTAATATTACCGGTTCGGGAGAAGGCTGTTATATCATAGGTTCAGGTAATGGTGCTCCTAATGACATGAGATCGGAAGAGCACACGTCTGAACTCCAGTCACCGCTCATTATCTC
>CAMTOT010000113.1 GCA_947074165.1 uncultured Bacteroidales bacterium | reverse complement strand
TCACTTCAGGTCTTGCTCGTAAACCGGGTATGACTCGTGAAGAACTTATCGGTGTAAACGCAGGTATCGTAAAATCGGTTGTTGAAAACATCCTTAAATATTCTCCTGAAGCGGTTCTTGTTATTGTAAGTAACCCTATGGACCCTATGGCTTACCTTACTTGCAAAGTGTCTGGTCTTGACCGTCACAAAGTAATCGGTCTTGGTGGTGCTCTTGACAGCTCTCGTTTCCGTTATTATCTTGCAACTGCTCTTGGCGCTAACCCTAACGATGTAGAAGCAATGGTAATCGGTGGTCACGGTGATACTACTATGGTGCCTCTTACAAGCCTTGCTTCTTGCAAAGGAATCCCTGCAACTCAGCTTCTTGACGCTGAAGCTCTTGCTAAAGTCGCAGCTGACACAAAAGTAGGTGGTGCTACTCTTACAGGTCTTCTTGGAACATCTGCATGGTATGCTCCTGGTGCCGCTGCTGCTTACATGGCTGAAGCTGTAATCCGCGATCAGAAGAAAGTTGTTTCTTGTGGTGTATTCGTTGAAGGCGAATATGGTCAGGAAGATCTTGTAATCGGTGTTCCTGTAGTGCTTGGTAAAGGCGGATGGGAGAAAATCGTTGAACTTCCACTTAGCGAAAATGAAAAAGAACTTTTCAAAGCAAGTGCTGACGCAACACGCAAAGTAAACGATATCCTTAAAGACGCAGGTCTTGTATAATTCGTAAAATACGAATATAAAATAAACGAAAGAGGAAGTGGCTATTAAGCAGCTTCCTCTTTTTTTTTGTATTGCAGGGTAAGATACATATTGGATAAAATGAAAAAAGTCAGAACAGAAGTTGTAATTCCGTTCTGACTTTTTTTAATTATAATATCTTAAAGCAGACATTAATAATACGCAATTTTATTAATTATTACTGTCAAAAATATAGGTTATAGTGCCTGTTTGAGTAGCCTGACCTTTCTTTGTTTCAAACAAAGCTCGTTTGGCAGCTTCAATAGCCGCCTGACGCAACTGCGTATTAGCAGTCTCTGTCCCCTGACCGATAAGGGCATTTATCACCTTACCATTTTCATCGACCGTTATAGTTACTACAACTTTACCTGAATCATTAACTTTAAAAGCAGGTCGGGGCAATGATCCCATTATACCGCGTCCGCCAAGATCGTAAGAACCGTAGCCTGGAGAGCCGGATGCTGCTCCTGTGGTGGAATTACCTGTAGGAGATCCCTGAGTACCCGTACCTGAATCTGATGTACCGGCTTGTCCGGCCTGAGCCGTAGCTCCCTGGAACGCGTTCATTACTTTATTCTTTATAGCTTGTTCGCGTTGGCGCTTCTCTTCTGCCAATCGCTCCTGCTCGCGGCGTTCAGCTTCTACACGCTCCTGTTCACGACGTATTCTGTCTTGTTCCTCTTTCTGCTTCTTTGTCAGCTCTTCCTGCTGTTTCTTTTTCCGGGCTTCTTCCGCCTCTTTTTTGGCATCATTCAGAGCTACTGATTCCTGATCGCTTGTTATAAGTTCCTCTCCAACCTCAGGCGATACATCTGGTTTTGGCGCAGGGGCTTCAGGTGTAGGTTCGGCAGGCAATTGTGCCGGTTCAGGCATTGGGTGTACAGGCACAAGATCGCCCCACGACTCCAACTGATCTCCAACCATCACAAGTATACCCTCTTCATCCTGCGGGACAGGTGTCGCAAATCCGCAGAAGATAAGTATGGCGATGAGAATCCCGTGAAAAACAATTGTTCCCACTATACCTATCCAGCGTTTTTTCTGTTCCTCCATATTAAGCCTATTTTATTGGGCGCGTCGCTAACACCATTTTAAATTTATTCTCATTGGCGATATTCAGTACCTTCACTACTTCACGGTAAGGCACAGTCTCGTCGGCGTAAAGAGCGACATACATTTCAGGTTCTCTGCTCTGCGATTCGATAAGAAACGGAGTTATATCTTCAAAAGTCACCATTTTCTCACGGTCATTACCAAAGGCGACGTAATAGTTAAGTTCTTTATCTATTGTAACACGCGTCAGAGGTGATGCCGAAGTCTGCTTTTTACTCTGCGGAAGAAGTACCTTCACGGCGTTTGGAAACACCACAGTCGATGTTACCATAAAAAATATTAGCAGAAGGAAAATAATATCTGTCATTGACGACATACTGAAAGCAGTCTCAACTTTTGATCTTCTTTTTAATGCCATATCAGTTCATCGGTTCATTAAGCATATCCATAAACTCCATTGACTTTGATTCCATTGTATTTACCACGCCGTCAACACGGGCAACAAGTATATTATACGCAAACATTGCTATAATACCAACTATCAGACCAGCTACCGTAGTGGTAAGAGCCTGATAAATACCCGACGAAAGAAGTGTTATATCAGCATTGTTGCCGGCATTCGCCATATCATAAAAAGCTCGCACCATACCTGTCACTGTACCAAGAAATCCGATCATCGGAGCGCCGGCAGCCGTAGTAGCAAGCATAGAGAATCCTTTTTCAAGCTTTGCAACCTCAAGGTTACCAACATTCTCGACAGCTACAAGAACATCATTCATAGGACGGCCAAGACGTGTAATTCCCTTCTCAATCATATTCGAGTATGGAGTCTTAGATTCGCGACAAAGTTTAAGCGCTGAGTCTATTTTCCCTTCACTGATATAATCTTTTATCTTATTCATGAAATCCTGATCCTGCTTGCCTGCCTTTTGTATAACGAACCATCTTTCTACAAAGATATATATAGAAAGGACGGACAAAATCGCGATAGGAATCATTATCCATCCACCGTTAAGGGCAAGTTGCCAGAACGATAGTGTATTTTCTGTAGCCGTTTGTGAAAATTCAGGCATAACAGCCAATGTATCAGACAGAGTTGTTACTTGTAGTATATTCATTTTAAGATTGTTTTAGCACTTTAAAAAATAAAAGCAGATTATTTAAGAGCGTCAAGATATCTTTTTATAGTTTCCTCTATGCCAAGATAAAGAGCGTCACATACAAGGGCATGGCCAATAGACACTTCTTCAAGATAAGGCACTTCTTTATGGAAAAAAGCAAGATTTTCAAGGCTCAGGTCATGTCCGGCATTAACGCCAAGACCTAATTTATGAGCAAGCTTCGAAGCCTCACGAAAATCAGCCACAGCTTGTTGCGGATCTTTCGGATACATAGCCGCGTAAGGTTCTGTATATAATTCGATACGGTCTGTACCTGTTTTGGCAGCGTATTCAATCATCTCGGCCACAGGATCTACGAATATAGATGTACGAATCCCTTTTTGCTGAAACTTCTCAATAACATCAGACAAAAACTCAAAGTTTGCTTTAGTATCCCAACCCATGTTAGAAGTGATGGCATCAGGAGCATCTGGAACAAGCGTCACCTGTTTAGGCTTTGCCTGAAGCACAAGTTCTACAAATTTAGGAGTTGGATTACCCTCTATATTGAACTCTGTTTTTATAACAGGACGCAAGTCGAATACATCATTATAAGTGATATGTCTCTCGTCAGGTCTCGGATGCACGGTGATACCCTCTGCACCAAAAGCTTCACAATCGATAGCGAATTTTACAATATCCGGATTATTACCTCCGCGTGCGTTTCTTATTGTAGCGACTTTATTTATATTAACGCTTAATTTTGTCATTATAGTCTATATTAATCGATTATATCAAATGCAAAAGTAACACGATTTACGCAATATTTTAATATTTATGTGCCAAAAGATAATTTATAGGGAGCAAATATCCTATACTATATTTTTTTGCTAAATTTGATTTTAACATTATCGAAATAATCCCGCACATGGTAGAAATAGCTGTTTTCGGCAACTGTTATCAGACAGAAAAAGGTACACAATTGAAAAGGATATTTGCTCTATTGGAGCAAATGAGCCTTAATGTAAGTATTGACGCCGAATTTTACCGGTTTCTGAAAGAAAAGAACGGTATTAATCCTCAACATAAATCTCTTATTGTTGACAATAATTTCTACGCGGATGTAGTACTAAGCATAGGGGGTGACGGTACATTTCTGCGTGCCGCGCAAAGAGTTGGTGATAAAGGATTCCCAATATTGGGCATAAACACCGGAAGACTCGGATTTCTTGCCGATGTGCCGGTCAATGATATTGACAAGGCTCTTGAAGAGATATACAAAAACAATTACTCTATTGAAGAGCGGTCTATGCTCTCTCTTGAAATATCCAATTTCGAAGGTGTATATAAATCTGTAGCGCTAAATGAGATAGCGATACTCAAGCGAGACATCTCATCTATGATAACGATACGTGTGGAGATCAATGAATCGCTGCTTAATAATTATGAAGCAGACGGACTTGTAATTGCTACCCCAACCGGCTCTACAGCCTACTCAATGAGTGTGGGCGGACCAATTATAGAGCCTCTGTCAAAGAATTTTGTATTGTCACCTGTTGCTCCTCATTCTCTTACAGCCCGCCCGCTTGTCATCAGGGAAGACTCCGTGCTTGACGTAAGCGTATCGAGCCGCACACACTCTTACCTTGTAGCCGTAGATGGTAAATCATATAAGCTAAATGAACATCAGACGCTGAAGATCCGTAAGGCTCCTTATAAAATCAAGGTTATCAAGCGTCCTGGCCATACCTTTTATGAGACTTTGCGCGACAAGTTGATGTGGGGAGCGGATAAGAGAATCTGAACCGTTTGCGATTGTATCGTGTTTAATAAGTAAACAGTTATGCCATGGTACAGATTAAAACAAAACGTGTATATGAAGATCCGGAGCCGGAAGACGGATTCAGGGTTTTTATCGATAAGCTTTGGCCAAGAGGCGTTAGCAAAGAGGAGTTTCATTATGATGACTGGGAAAAGGATATTGCCCCGTCTAAGGAGCTAAGGGAGTGGTTTCATGCAGACGAGAACGGCAGATGGGAGCAGTTTCAGTCTCTTTACCATAAAGAACTGTCACACTCAGAGGCAGTAAAACAATTTATCGGGAAGATAAAAGGAAAAGATACTGTCACACTTCTTTACGCATCGAAAGAACCTATACGCAATCATGCTCGCATACTACAAGACTATCTGAAATCAGCAATTAAATAAACTAAAAAGAGGAAGCATTAATTTTTGCTTCCTCTTTTTTTATGTTTACTCTTACTTAGATTCTTATCAAAAAACTCAAGTATCTCCTGCTGCATAGGCTTACTGCAAAAGTGAGGCAGATCCCAAATGCGAGTCTGAAGTCTACTCTCCGCTTCCTGCGATTCCCACACGCGCGTGATAGTACCAAAAGCATCTTTCACTCCGTCTATAGGAAATAGTTTGTCCGTAGCCCCCGCGTAAAACAGCATCGGTTTAGGACAAGCTATTGAAGCAATATGAGGATAGTCAAGATAATTTCTCACTCCCGGCAGAAGCATTGAGAATGCCGAAGCACCTTTACTTGTACGCGCGTCCCAGGCAAGCTGAGCGTCTGTGGTTATCATCCAGCAAGCCACCGCTCCTGCCTTTACTTTATCACTAAGGGCAGCCAGCATCCATGAGCGATATCCGCCCATTGAGAAACCAAAGCATCCGATTCTTGATTTATCAACAAATTTAAGCGACTCAAGAAAGTCTACCGTATAAATATCTTCATAAGTGATTGTTCCGCTCCAACTGCGTCCGAGCATCTCCATATTGCATGCTAAAGCCTGCTGCATATCGTAATTTACACCCTCCTTGCGTCCGCGTTCACCCCAGAACAGTGCATCTACCGATATTACAACATAACCGTTTTGTGCAAGATAGTCACCTACATATTGTGAATCATAACATTGTTCAGCCCATTTATCCGACTCGGCAAGTACATCATCAGATACACCAAACGGACGTATCATCTTTTCTTTACCTATCGAAAATTTAGCTCCGTGATCATGAAGCATAACCACAGCCGGGAAAGGTCCCTTACCATCAGGTATAGCCAGATAAGCCGGCACACGCGAATAATCGCTAATATTAAATTCAATATATTCTACTCTGTACCCTTCGCGCTTGTCGGTCGAGATTACTGTCATGTCGTATGAAGACGATGGAGGCGGTGGTACGAGCATACACTCAAAAACCTTCTCGCGCGCCATCTGTTGCCAAAGCTGATAATCGGTAATCTCACTATTCCCCCACGCAAGAGGGTATGTAAGAGATTCTTTTATACGATCAAGATACAATGGCATCTCTTTATTTATCTCATAACGTTGCGGTGCAGTCTGCGCAGAGGCAAGAGCACTAAAGAATATTAACAGTGATAAATATTTTCTCATACATTCACAAATTACAGGTTATACGGTTTTGACAAATGTACAAAAAAAAAGCCGCCACTCAAATGAGCGACGGCTTTCCCCCTGTTTGGTAGTTTTATTATTAACGATTAGAAAGGATTGCTTGAGTATCAGAAGCGATCATTGACTCTTCGTCTGTAGGGATAACACATACTGTTACCTTAGATGAAGGCAAGCTTAGGATAGCTTCTTTACCACGTAGTCCGTGATTTTTGATTGAATCAAATTCAATACCCATGAATTCCATGTTTGAACATACTACATCACGAGTAATGCACTGGTTTTCACCAACACCGCCTGTAAATACGATAATATCTACACCGCCCATAGCAGCAGCATAAGCACCAATATATTTTTTGATTCTGTAATCATACATTTTAAGAGCAAGCACTGCGCCTTCTACGCCGTTAGCGCTTCCGTCTTCGATGTCACGCATATCAGAAGAGATACGAGAAACACCTGCTACACCACTTTTTTTGTTGATAAGGTCAGACATTCCTTTAGCGTCAAGACCCTCTTTTTCCATAATGAAAGAAAGAGCTCCTGCGTCAACGTCTCCTGAACGTGTACCCATCATAAGACCTTCTACCGGAGTGAAGCCCATTGATGTATCAACAGATTTACCATGTTTAACGGCTGTAATAGATGCTCCGTTACCGATGTGGCAAGTAATGATTTTTTTATCTTCGATATTAACACCAAGGAATTCACATACACGCTGTGAAACGTAACGGTGGCTTGTTCCGTGGAAACCATAACGACGTACACCATATTTCTCATACATTTCGTATGGAAGAGCATACATATAAGCGTGCTCAGGCATTGTCTGGTGGAATGCAGTGTCAAATACCGCAACCTGTGGTTTACCAGGGATGATAGCTTCGATTGCTTTGATACCTTCGATGTTTGGTGGATTGTGAAGAGGTGCTACCTGGATACACTCTTCGATTTTTGCCATAACTTCGTCAGTGATAAGAACACTCTTGCTGAACGCTTCTCCACCATGCACAACACGGTGACCAACTGCGTCAATCTCGTTTAGTGAAGCAACACAACCATACTCTGCACCCACAAGAGTCTCAAGTACGAAGTTGATAGCTTCTTTATGCTGAGGCATTTCGTGGTTAAGAACCACTTTTTTACCGTCTTTATCTACAAATTTCAGGAAAGCTCCTTCAAGACCGATTTTTTCTACTGCTCCTGATGCCATTTCATCCTGAGTCGCCATATCGATCAGTTTATACTTCAAAGAAGAACTACCACAGTTTAATACTAAAATTTTCATAAGAATACTCTCTTTTTGTAAGTTATTTATTTAGAAGCTTTGATGCCGATTGCCTGATTTGCTGTTATTGCTACAACATTATAGATATCTTCTACCGAACAACCTCTTGACAAGTCATTGATAGGAGCAGCTATACCCTGAAGGATAGGACCTACAGCTGTTGCGCCGGCAAGACGCTGAACAAGTTTGTAAGCAATGTTACCAACTTCAAGATTAGGGAACACAAGTACATTAGCTTTTCCTGCAACTTCGCTTCCCGGTGCTTTCTGAGCAGCTACCGAACCAACAATAGCAGCATCTGCCTGAAGTTCACCGTCAATCTGTAGATTTGGAGCCATCTCTTTAGCTATTTTAGTAGCTTCAACTACTTTATCTACAAATTCATGTTTAGCGCTACCTTTTGTTGAGAAGCTCAACATAGCTACGCGTGGATCGATACCTGCGATAGCTTTAGCAGTAGCAGCTGTAGAAACAGCGATTTGAGCAAGTTCTGCCGCGTTTGGATTTGGAAGAACCGCGCAGTCAGCAAATACCATAAGACCATTTTCACCGTAAGCGGTATTAGGCATAAACATTAAAAAAGCACCCGATACTACACTGATTCCCGGTTGAGTTTTAACAATCTGGAATGCAGGACGAAGTACATTTCCTGTCGCGTTTGCAGCTCCGGCTACTTCACCGTCAGCTTCACCGTTTTTGATTAACAAACAACCAAGGTACAATGGGTCTTCTGCAAGCTTAGTAGCCTGCTCGATAGTCATCCCTTTGCTTTTACGCATTTCAAAAAGAAGATTAGCGTAAACCTCTTTTTCCGGGTTGTTGATTGGATCGATGATACGCGCATTCATGATGTGCTTAAGACCATTAGCGTCCGCGTAAGCCTTAATTGTATCAGGGTTACCAATAAGAATGATGTCTGCTACGCCATCTGCAATAAGCATTTCAGCTGCTTTCATAGTGCGCTCTTCTGTTCCTTCAGGAAGAACGATGCGTTGCTTGTTAGCTAGATCGGAAGAGCACACGTCTGAACTCCAGTCACCGCTCATTATCTCG
>CAMTOT010000112.1 GCA_947074165.1 uncultured Bacteroidales bacterium | reverse complement strand
TCTACACCAGGACGTACACTCTTTCCCTACACGACGCTCTTCCGATCTTCCGAATCTAATCAATGTGGCTGTCTCAAGAGCAGTTAAAGAATTTGTGATAGTTAAACCTGAGTTGATGGAACTAATATAGGTGATTTGATACGCTATATGTGTTATACAGCATCAAGTGAGGACGTAGTTATAAAAGGGAAGATATGTTCTGTGTTTGATTTGCTATATAAGGAATATAATAAAGAGTTTGATGAATTTATTAAATCAAATATGAATGAAAAGGGCTCAGTCGCAGAAGTTATAATTTATAAATTACTGAAAAATGATATTCTTTTATCAGAGTCTAAGTTTTCTGTAATTGAGATATCAAGAGAATACCGGCTTCGGGATCTTATAATTGATTATTCACTTTTTTCAGAAGAGGAGAAAGCTTTTATAAATAATAATTCAAGGCTTGATTTCTTATTGTACAGCAAGATTGACAAAACTCCAATATTGGCAATAGAGGTCGATGGGGTATCTTTTCATAATAATAAGTTGCAAAAAAGAAGAGATGGATATAAAGATAATATACTTGAAACTATAGGACTGCCTCTACTTCGTCTGTCTACAGATGGTAGTAAAGAGAGAAGTAAAATTATAGATTGTCTGACTACTATATTATTAAATACATAGGTTGTTGTTATTCTAAGTATGTATCACGCTTGTTTTTTGCAAAATATAATCGTTTAAAAAGTAAATATATTTAAAATAATCAAACTTAAATTTGATAATATTGTTTTAAGGTTAATCTAAGTGACTTAAGTATAAATAATGGTCTTCATTTAGGGCTTAGAATTTACATATAGAACCTATCGGTATGAATGATAATGCATTAATATATTCAATAAGTATATTACTTTTTATTATGGCGGGATGTTCGGATGATGATATTTCTAATAATAAATATTCAGAAAAAATTACTTTCTCAACCCGAAGTAACAATGAGGCACATACCAGAGGGACACCGATAATGTCTTCGGATGATCTTTCTGATATCTGCGTATATGGATATTATACAGGTGATGGCGGTAGTAATGAGTGGGCAAATGTAGGTAGTACCGCAATTCCATCATTATTTAACGGTGTCACAGTTACGAATAGCAATGTCGGGACTAGCACTCCATCCTGGAGTTATCAAAATATCAAATTTTGGCCTAAATCAAATGATGCAAATGTTTCATTCTTTGCGTACTCTCCTACAGCTACTACTTTGAATGGTATTGAAATAACAAATACAGCAGGAGTACCGTCGTTGCACTATTCAACGCCTACTACCACAGTTGATCAGCCGGACTTAATGGTCGCTATACCAAGATTGGATTTAAACCGAACCTCTGCGTCTCCGGTAGTATTGACAATGGAGCATGCATTAACATGTATCGGATTTCAGGCTGTTGGTAATGGTAAAGTTATAGAAAGTATTACCCTCAGCGGTATCTCATTAGAAGGAGACTTAAGTATGGACGGCTCTGAAATAAAATGGAGTAATATTTCAGAGCCCGTTAGTACAACTATAGAGGTCGGATTGGATGACGGTACATTATCATCATCTATGTCAACAAATCTCACTGCATCAAATGGATACTTAATGTTAATCCCACAGACACTTAAGAGTGACGCTAAGATGACTGTAAAATTTCAGGGTGATGAGACTAAAACGTTTAGTTTCACAGATTCTGTATGGAGTGCCGGTCAGTTTATTGATTATCAGTTGATAGTAGTAAGACCGGAAGGCTCCCTCACTGTCTCTCCTTCAGATATAACGTTGTCAGCTTTAGGTGTGGATACAGACTCTGTTACAGTTTCTTGTACTCCGTATTATGCGACATGGACATTGACATCTCCTGTGCCATGGGTTAAGTTTTCGTTGAATAAAAACGGATCAAATCCAGAATCAACTGTATCCGGTGTGGGTAATAGTAAAGTATATATTGTAGTGGAACCTAATTTGCTAAATACAATGCAACCGCGAATAGCTGATATTTATGCAAATAGTCAATCTTCTGATGTAAAGTTGACAATTACCCAAAATAGTATGATGAATATACCATCGTCAAAGAAGAGCTATGCAGGAGCATTTTGGCGACGCGAACAGATAGGAGAAAGGCTTATACATATACCAAGTAACATTGGTAGTTGGAAAGCATTTGTATTTTGGATGGATGACCGCTGGGAGGAGGGAGACATTATATTAGATGCAAGTCCGTTTCAATGGCCTGCGTCGCCGGTAAGTGTAACATCAGACACGCCGGCTTTGCTTGGCACTGAGACATCTATATCGGGAAGTACATCATCTTCAGGAGCGATAAATTTCCGTGTAGGATTAAAAAGTAGATATTCTGCAAATAGCACTTATCCTGCAAGATATGCGTTATTGGCATTAACATGGGATAATGATGAAAGTGTACAGTTCTTTTTTATTCGTCAGGGAGAGGATCCCGATTATATAATGCGTCCGACAGACGAATATGGAAATGACCAGTCGTGGGCATCAGCCCCAAACTGGCGTCCGAAAGCTTGTAAAATTTCACCTTTTAATCTTACGGCAGATACACTTAATATACAATGTAACAGGGAACGAGATGGTAAAAATCCGAGTCGATTTACAGATTACCCATCCCAGGCCGGAGCATTCTTTCAATGGGCAAATACCGTTAATACGAGATTTGCATATAGTCCTGTAAGTAACCCACCCAATGAAATATGGAATTATACATGGCCTGATACATATTGGGCAGATTTGGCTAGTGTACATGAGTCATCACCATCCGGATTTGAATTGACCTATGGAGAGACTGTAAATTTTAGGCGTATAAATAATGGTATAATTACAGGCGCTACTACAACATCTGTTGAATATTCAGAGATCGTTCAATCATTTTATTATGAGCCGTATTCGCCAATTGATAATATGATATACGCATATATTGCGGACGGGTATTTTGATCGCCTGGAGTCGTCATCTGATAATGGCGTTAATGTAGGATCTGATGATGTAGGATATTGGGGGCAATTAATTTATAATCCGATAAATAAAGCATCTGTATTTCTACCTTATTCTGGATATATAGCAGGGCAGGCCGGAGAGATTACATCTAAAGGCATTTATATTAACTTGTGGACTACCGCGTCAGATGGGCCATCTACAGTGCTAATATGGAATTATAATAACAATAATGGTGGTGGTATCTTTAATAATAGCAGAGGTGCAGGGTTTACTGTGCGTTCTGTGGTTGAATAAACTCAGAGGATTTTTAGAATGTGTAGCCCAGTATACTTTATTCGATTTGTTAAAAAGATCTGTTTACCATAAGAATAAAATAAATACCAAATAAAAAGAGTGTTCCATAAATTTATATTTTGGAACACTCTTTTTATTTGGTATTTACTAAGTGAGATCTTTCTTTTATCTGATAGCCACCTTAGCTGAAAGTGATTTTTCTGCTTGTTTTACAAGTACGAAATATATGCCTGTAGACGTAATAATATTATAGTTTGCCACGCCATTAATAAATTCGGCATTTCCTTTATCTACAATCTGTCCGGATAGGTTTATAATGCTTATTTCTGCTTTACCTTCTGCTATTTCCGAACGAAGAGTAAGTCTGTTGTTATCATATCCCGCAAGAAGATTTTTATTATCGTAAAGTGAAGATAATTTTTCTGTACTTTCAATGGATGACGTTATATCTTTATTATTCCACAGATTTTTTATAAGTATAGCGGCCTCAGTATTGTCAATATAATAACCTCTCATCGTATCATAATTGCCTGCTTTACCTTCAAACCACTCAGCATTCGCACCTTTAGCAAAAAATGGAACAAGGTGATTTGTATGATTGCCTGAGTAGAAATCCATTCCCGGGATATTTCCTTTTCCATTGTCAACGACAACATCCGTTTTAGTCATATCTATAGAGGAAAGATTTTTTGTCTCAGTTACCGGGTTCATAAGATATCCGCATTCATGATCAGATGTAATAATAAGCAGTGTTTCGTCCCAATTACTATTTTGATTAATCCATTCAATAGCGGCATCGACAGCGCGGTTAAAGTCCATCTGCTCTTCAATAACACGTCCTTTTTGGTTTGCATGACAAGCCCAATCTATTGCTCCTCCTTCTATCATAATGAAGAATCCATTAGAGTTCTTATTTAATACATTTAAAGCGGCGCGAGTCATATCTTTGAGTTGAGGTACTTCAGTATTTATTTCGTTTTCTTCAAGCAGAACCTGATGTGGATTGTTTGTGCCTTTATTTCTTCCCTGCTGCAGAGTATATCCGGCACGTGCTACAAAACAAAGTTTAGAAGGAATATTTTCACCATTCGCGATAGAATATATAGTGTTTTTATCGTCTGTGAATGACCATCCGTTTAGTTCTCCTTTTACAAGGTGATTCCAGGTTGTTTCACCGCCAACATATTTATAATCACGATTTTCACGAAGCTCTCCATTGTCATTATAATCAGGATGTCCTGCTCCCATGATAACTTCCATATTGCTTGCCAGCATCTCATTTGCAATCTCTATATAATTATTTCTGCTAATATTATGAGCTGAACCAAAAGCTGCCGGAGTAGCGTGAGAGAACTCTACCGAAGAAATAACACCTGCTGCCTTACCCATATCTTTCGCAATCTCAGCGAGAGTTTTAAGTGCTTTTTCCTGGTGGTTAATGTTTATTGAACCGTCATATGTTTTAAGACCTGTTCCCATAGCCGTTGCGGCAGGTGCAGAATCTGTTGGTTTTATATTTACATAATCTGGATCTGTCCATGCCTTATTTGAATTGTAAGAAGTGAAATAATTCTCAATATTATCTTTTTCACTTAAAGGGCCCTGACCGTGGTATGTACTCATGAAAAGAGAAACAGGGAATGATTCATAATCCTGAGCTGTCCCTTCATAGAAATTAGTTGCATCCATTACGTTACGACCCATTCCGTCGCTAATCATATAGATGACGTTTTTTATAGTTTTTGCAGCAGGGACTTCGTCCGTCAGCGCAAAAAAGACCTTAGCAATATCTGTATTGTCAATATAGTATCCCCTTACCGGATCTTCACGACGAGCATAAAGAGTAAACATATCAGATCCGGCTCCTTTTGCGTATACAGGAACAAGCATATTTGTATGATTACCTGAATTATATTTCATATCAGGAACCTGTCCTTTTCCTTTATTTATTATAGGATTGGTATTCGGGTTATTGTCATCGCCATCAGGTCCCAAAAGATAACCACATTCATGATCAGATGTGACCACAACAAGGTTTTCATCCCAACCTCCATTCTTTTCCACCCAAGCTATAACCGCATCTACCGCATCATTGAAATCAATCTGCTCTTCAATCATGCGTCCTTTCTGATTAGCATGATTGGCCCAATCAATAGCTCCGCCCTCAATCATAAGAACAAAGCCGTTATTGTTAGATGATAGTACGTTTATTGCAGCAATAGATAACTCTGCAAGATTATTGACTGTACTGTTTAAGTTAGTAGAGTAGGGGATATCAACATCACCATCACCAACAGACCTGCCTTGCTGTGTAGTACTTGCCACAGGCAATACAACACAGAGTTTGGATGGTACGTTTACTCCTCTTGCTATCTCATTCACCCTGTCTTTATTGTCTGTAAAACTCCAGTTGTTTAGACTTCCTGCTTTTAGTGAGTTCCATATGTCCTCGCCGCCTACGAAGCTGTAGTTCTTGTTGTCTCGTATCAATCCATTATCATCATAGTCAGGGTGACCGGCTCCAATTATGACATCTATATCACTCCTCAGCATCTCTTCTGCAATCTCGGCATAAGAATTTCGGCTAACATTATGTGCCACATGACCAGCCGGAGTGGCGTGAGAGAACTGAACCGTCGTAACGACACCCGTAGATTTGCGGTTAGCCTTTGCTACTGTCATTACATGAGTAAGTTCTTTTTTCTCCATGTCAACACCTATAGCCCCGTCATAAGTCTTTTTGCCTGTTGAGAAAGCCGTAGAAGCCGGAGCTGAATCTGTATAATTACCGCTTTTACTAACCCAATTGAAATCACCCCATGCATAATCAGATCTGTATTCTTGTGACGGTGTCCCGTTGAATGTAGACATGGCGGAAACAAAGGGGAAGGACTGATATGAAACGGTGTTATCACTCCCGTTTTTGTAATAATTGGTAGCAGTCACCGTATTGTAACTCATGCCATCTCCGATTAAGAAAATAATGTTTTTAGGCGACTTAGTTTCAGAAGCATTGATCGCAGAATGTGAAACCAGAGAGATGACCAATAGAAAAAAAGAGTAAATTCTTTTCATAATTTAATTTGTAAATTTGAATTATTTACAATTCCTTTTGAGCTCATTTAAAGGTATTGTTTATGTATACTGCAAAAATAGATGCTTCATATTACTGTCTGATTTCAATGCATTTAAAGCGAGGTTACATGATTATTAACATTATGTTGTATTTATTGAATAAATAGAGTTAAATGAGTTTGTTTTGGATCAATCGATTTATTCGGTTGTTTCCTAGAATCTTAAGCATAATATTTTCAGCTTAAAGCAGATATTATATTTCACAATATGTTTATCAGGCCATAAAACAATGCGTATGGCCAGCAAGTCAACTTTTATGTTGAAGCTTAAGCGAATCATTCAATTAATGATGTCGAGATAGAGTAGAAGCTACACCTCCCGTAAAATTCCAATTCCTCATAATGTCCAGGATAAATCTCTTTCCCGAATAAAAAAACTGTATTTATATTGAGGATATGCTGAAAATGTCTGACGCTGAACTATCAACATTGCTTATCCCTGCCCAGATTCATTATGCATATGCATCGTACACTTTCATTGGAATACTCAGGTACTCAGAAAAAGTTGTAATATCACCATCATTACAATTCTCTTTATGCGTATTTGCTTTGCTATTGTATGCTCCACATTCGTAACTCTTCGGCCTCTATATACTCACTGAAAAGTGGTTCTTCGTCAATTTTGTTGATGTTTATCCCGTCACTGACAAGACTAATTTCCGTCTTAGCAGCTCAAAACTTGCTCGGCCATACATTTGGCGTTTGATGGTTTTTAGCCGGTTCACATTACCCTCAACAACACCATTGCTGTATGGTGTTGTAATCGCATTCTTCACTGCGTCATAATCCTGCTTTATCCCATTTATAAAGGAATCAATCTTTTTGGAGTTAATAGATTTACTCATATTGATCCATCTTTCGAAATGAGATAAGTTTTTTGATTGAAAAAAGTACTTCATACCTAACACAAGCAAGCGCAACTTTCGAACCAAAGCACATTTACGAAATAGTAAAATAGCTGCATCTTTCTCATGCTTTTTAACCTCTTCCATGTTTAATGCCCCAGTAGAGAGCATTGTGAGTCGTCGCACTGAAATTTCCAGGGTCTTGCATGTAAGTGCTTGAAATGCCACTTGATTCACATGCGTTTCACTCCTCTCTTTAAAGAATTTCCCGAAACGATTGTAAATAGATGTCATGCTGCCTTCAAATCCCATCTTCTTGATCTCAAGAAATACAGTTTTAAGGCTCTCCCCATTAGTATAACCCTGTTGTATTCTATCCAGATGGGAAGCATAATTATTGGTAACCTGCCCCCGATTACTCGTTAATTCTTCAACACTTATGTAACGTTTAACCGTTTGTCGGTGAAGTGATAGCATTTCAGCTATGCTTCGCATAGAAATGCCATTTTTATGAAGTTCCTTAACTTGCTTAAATATCTCTTGTCGTTCGCTGGATAGGGCTGATCTTTGAATTCGTAGATCTGTCATTAACCTTGGATTTGATATAGGTATATTTTCAGGCAGTGGATTACTGGTACTGGTTTGACACTCTGTCAGCTTAAGGATATCTTTGTAGGACAATTGAATAATCTCATATACTTTGTCTGTCAGATTCTTTATTAGATGAAACCGATCTGCTACTTGCTTGCATCCGGCAAGGCCTTTGTTGCAGCATTTCGATACACAGCATACCTATCCCTGGTAATCAATTCCACATGAGGGTGCATTTCCAACCAATGCTTAACATCTTCTTCATATCTCGATTGAATCAGATCAATTACTTTTCCTGTTGCCAAATCAACAATTATAGTCCCATAGTTAACCCCTTTTCGAAAAGCCCAGTCATCAATGTCAATTGCTGTCACAGTACTATTTACCGGAGGTATTGATTCGTTCATTATTTTTCGAACGCAGGTAGAAGGACTAACCGACAGCCCCGCAATTTTAGACAGGTATGCTGCTTTGTTAGCGGAAGTCTCTGCAAACATCTTAATCAGAAATTCTTGTGCACGCTGAGTGAATCTTGAATGTTTGCCTATGTATGAGGATTGTTCCGAAAATATTTTACCCTCACACTTCTTGTTTGCACAAAAAAATCTTCTCACAGTCAGAGATATGAAAACTTTATGGGTGCATGCTGGAAGATCCTTTATATTTCTTTCGTACCTGCTATGAATCTTTTTGCTGAAACGGCCGCATAACGGGCATTTACTGCGTTTTGTTTTATGTCTGCAAGAGATCACAATTTTGTTTTCATTTTGGGAGATGGATGAGATGGTGAGATCTGGCAATGCGAATATTTTTCTTAACATAGGCCTCCCGCAAAATGAACAATTT
>CAMTOT010000111.1 GCA_947074165.1 uncultured Bacteroidales bacterium | reverse complement strand
GAGATAATGAGCGGTGACTGGAGTTCAGACGTGTGCTCTTCCGATCTCTTTCTGATTCAGAAATTTTTAAGTACGTGGATTTTATTACTCTTGATGACGGTGAGCGTCCTTTAGAGCAGATTCTAAAATATATTAATGGAGAGATAGGTAAGGATTCTCTTGTACGTACTTATTTATGTGAAAATACAAGTGTTGCTTATTACAATAATACCAAAATCACTGATTACGGTTTTAATGAAACTGGTACCCCTGATTATTCAGATTTGCCACTTGATAAATATATATCAGTGATAGAGGTTGTAAATCCGATGCATAAATTATGGAGCGATGGCAGATGGAATAAACTAACCTTTGCCCACGGATGTTACTGGGGTAAATGTTCTTTCTGTGATGGTTCGCTTGATTATATAAAGCGCTATGAACCAGCAAACGCGACAGTAATTGTAGACAGAATAGAGGCGATTATTAAACAAACTGGAGAGAGGGGTTTTCATTTTACCGATGAAGCGGCACCTCCTCAACTGATGAAAGATGTTGCCCTGGAGATAATGAGAAGAGAGGTTAAGATAACATGGTGGACTAATGTTCGTTTTGAAAAAAGTTTTACCTATGACCTATGTCGACTTTTATCGGCTTCGGGTTGCATCGCTGTATCAGGTGGATTAGAAGTAGCTTCCGATCGTATTCTCAAATTAATCAATAAGGGAGTAACTATAGAGCAGGTTGCCAAAGTAGCCTCTAATTTTACCGAGTCGGGTATTATGGTACATGCTTACCTAATGTATGGATTTCCAACGCAAACAGCTCAGGAAACGGTAGATTCCTTAGAGGTGGTAAGACAGTTGTTTAAAGCAGGAGTTGTGAAATCTGCCTTTTGGCATCGTTTTGCGATGACTGCTCATTCACCGGTTGGTCTTAATCCTGATAAATTTGGGATAAAAGGCTGTGAATCTGGCTTTGCCGGTTTTGCCGATAATGATAGAGAGTTCATTGATGAACAAGGAACTGATCATGAAATGTTTTCGTCAGGACTAAGAAAATCTCTATTTAATTATCTTCATAATGTATGTTTAGAGTATCCGATAGATTTTTGGTTTGAGTTCAAAGTACCTCGCACCACTATATCGCCAAATAGAATAAATAACGCAATAGAATCACATATTAGTTTAGTTCTCGACAAGCCTGCAATATGGATAGGCAATACACCAAGCATGGAGAAGTTCAATAAGCAAAAGAAGGGTAAAGTACAACAATGGGGCAGAATCACTATTAATAACCGCTCTGAGGAAGTGGAAATTGAGATGTGTGAAAAAACGGTCTATATACTTTTTGAGTTTCTTAATGAGATAAACTATCGTAACTATAGAAAACTTACATTAAAAGATCTGGAGGATAGAATAAGTGAATCTTTAAATGTTTCTTTCAACAGGTTTCTTGAATCGGAAGAGATGCAAGATCTATTTTCAACCGGATTATTAATATTATAAACATTATAAATGGCTAAAATAAATGATTTATCAACCGGGCATATCCCTTCTGTAATATCTCGTCTGGCTGCACCTCTTATCGGTGCTTCATTTATACAGATGACTTATACTATGGTGGATTTGTTATGGCTTAGTAAGTTAGGTTCTGGAGCAGTAGCGGCAGTTGGTGCGGCTTTTTTCTACAACTGGCTAAATACTTCAATCTCATTTACGACAAAGATGGGAGCCGAAATATCGGTGGCTCAGAGCATTGGTGCAGGAGATAAGTCTATGGCGCGCAATTTTTCCGCCACATCAATAATGATAGCTTGTTTTGTATCTGTTTTGGTAGCTACAATAGCTTTTATATTTGCACCTTCACTTATTTCAATATTTAATCTTGAAGGAGATATAGCGCAGCTTGGTATTGAGTATATCCGTTGGGCATCCCCGGCTCTTGTAATGGCTTTTCTTATCAATACCTTTGCTGCTGTATTTTATGGATCAGGTGATTCTAAAACTCCTTTTCGCTATATATCAATGGGACTAGTTGTAAATATTGTACTTGATCCGCTATTTATTTTTGGCTTTGGTCCTATACCGGCTTATGGTGTAAAAGGAGCCGCTATAGCTACAGTTATCGCTAACATAATTGTATTTACAATGTTTGTCAGAAGGTTATATTCATCAAAATCGCCTTTGGGCAGACTTCCAATTGTAATACCAATTATATGGGGACACGTAAGGCAGATATTCAAACTTGGGATTCCAATCACAATACAAAGTGCTTTATTTTCAATAATAAGCATGTCGCTAGCATCCCAGGCTTCAAAGTTTGGACACACAGCAGTAGCTGCGCTTAGTTTAGGGAATCAGATTGAGGCTATATCTTGGAATACTGCATCAGGTTTTTCTACGGCTCTTAGTTCTTTTGTCGGACAAAATTATGGTTCAAAATCATATAATCGCATTCGTTCCGGTTTTCATTTTACATTATTATCTGCCGGCTCCATTGGCTTTTTAGCCGGTCTTGCTTTTATCAGTTTCCCTGAAAGAATTTACGGATGTTTTATAAACGAACCTGAAGCGCTAAGCGTAGGGGCGCAATATCTTAGGATAATGGGGTATTCGCAACTCTTAATGGTTGTAGAACTTGTAACGTCTGGTGGTTTTAACGGTGTCGGACGTACGCAAATTCCAGCGGTAGTAGGGATTTCATTAAATCTTCTGCGTATTCCTATGGCACTCTTATTAATTAACACCGCTATGGAAGTATCTGGCATATGGTGGTCTATTACAATATCAAGTTGTATGAAGGGTGCTCTTCTTTTATGTCTGTTTTACCTCATTGTACTCAAACGAATGCCTAAAACAGAATATGGAAATGTATTAGAAAAAATTAATTATTAAATTAGCGCAAAAATAAAAATATGATAAGTTTTCTACAGATTGAAAAACTAACTAAGTCATTTGGAGATCTTGTTCTTTTTAATGACTTGACATTCGGTATTTGTGAAGGTGAAAGAGTTGGGCTTATCGCTAAAAATGGCAGCGGAAAGAGTACTTTGCTAAATATTATTACAGGTAAAGAGGGATATGATTCTGGTAATGTCGTATTCAGACGTGATTTGCGCGTAGGATATCTTGATCAGGATCCATATTTTGAGCCAGGTAAAACTGTACTCGAAGCATGCTTTGCCTCCGATAATGAGGCTGTTCGCACAATTGCCGAATATGAAAAAGCTCTTGAAAATAACGATACTGCGGCATTGGAAGATCTAATCCATCGCATGGATCATCTGAAAGCATGGGACTATGAATTGCGTATTAAACAGATATTATCACAGCTGAAGATTACAAATTTTGAGCAAAAAGTTGAAAAATTATCAGGAGGACAACGTAAACGAGTGGCACTTGCCAATGTACTTATTTCAGAACCTGAACTTCTGATACTTGATGAACCAACCAATCACCTTGATATGGAAATGACAGAATGGTTGGAAGGTTATCTTAGTCGTTCACGAGTGGCGCTTCTTATGGTTACTCATGATCGTTATTTCCTTGACCGTGTATGTAATCAGATTATAGAAATAGATCGAAAGCAATTATATTCATATAAGGGAAATTATAGCTACTACCTTGAGAAAAGACAAGAGCGCATAGAATCTCAGAACGCGGAGATAGAGCGTGCGAACAATCTACTTAAAACAGAACTTGACTGGATGCGCCGTCAACCACAAGCTCGTGGCACAAAAGCGAAATATCGTGTTGATGCTTTCTATGATCTTGAAGAGAAAGCAAAAAGGGAGCGAGATGCCGGAAATGTTCAGTTGAATGTGAAAGCTTCATATATCGGGTCGAAAATATTCGAAGCAGAACATTTATACAAGAGCTTCGGTGATTTAAAGATTCTTGAAGACTATAGTTATATATTTGCCAGATATGAAAAAATGGGTATTGTTGGTAACAATGGTACCGGAAAATCAACTTTCATAAAAATTTTGATGGGTGAAGTAAAACCGGATAAAGGAATTCTTGACATAGGGGAGACTGTAAGATTTGGTTATTACTCTCAAGATGGTCTGAAATTTAATGAGCAGATGAAAGTTATCGATGTGATACGTGAAGTCGCAGAGGAGATATCTCTTGGAGATGGAAATAAGTTAAGTGCTTCACAGTTTCTACAACATTTTCTTTTTGCTCCTGAGACCCAACACAGTTTTGTTTATAAGTTAAGCGGAGGAGAAAAACGTCGTCTATATTTATGTAAAGTGTTAATGCAGAATCCAAACTTCCTTGTTTTGGATGAGCCTACAAATGATCTTGACATAGTGACTCTAAATGTTCTTGAAGAGTATTTGAGAAGTTTTAAAGGGTGCGTAATAGTAGTATCTCATGACCGCTATTTTATGGATAAAGTTGTAGACCACCTTCTTGTGTTTAGAGGAAATGGTCAGCTTAAAGATTTTCCAGGTAATTATTCAGACTATCGTGAATGGAAAGAAATAGAAGAGACTAAGGAAAAAGCCTCTCTTGCTGAAAAACAAAAAAAAGATATAAAGCCCTCACAACAGTCAAACAAAGGTGAATCCAAATCTGTAAAACGAAAACTATCTTTTAAAGAAAAGAAAGAGCTTGAGGAACTCGACGTTGAGATACCTAAGCTTGAAAATGAAAAGGCAGAGATTGAGTCTTTGCTTAGTAGCGGTACTCTATCAAATAATGATCTTATGGAGAAATCAGCTCGTATATCAGAATTAATTGATATGATAGATGAAAAAAGCATGAGATGGCTTGAGCTAAGCGAAATATGATATATATTAATAGTGTAGAAGCACAGTAATTCAGATAAAAACAAAATAAGCAATTATATATTCTAGTCTTTGAATATATAATTGCTTATTTTATAAGGTATATAATAGGTATACTTTTATAACATTGTGGTTAATGATTTAGATAATCGTATCCGACGGCTGTCAATATAAAAATAAAAAGCATACCGGCAATTATACCATTCATTGAAAATTTATAATCTCCTTTTATATAAGCACCGGGTAGTAATTCATTTAAAGATGTGTTTACTAAAAGTCCTGCTAAAAATGCTGTTATTAAGGCATAAGTATGAGGGGTAAAGTAAGACACAATTACAAAATAAGCTACAATTGCACCAATTGGCTCTGCTATGCCACTAAAAAAACAATACCATATAGCTTTCTTCTTATTATTTGTCTTTTGATATATAGATGATGCGATAACTGCTCCCTCTGGCAAATTATGAGCAATAATAGATAATATAAGAAAAACGGCGATATATGCATTGTGATAAAAAGAAAGGAAAGTTGCTATACCTTCAAAGAAATTATGTATAGTAATAGACAGAAATATCAAAAGAAAAAGCTCTTTTTCATGATCCTTATTCACAAATACAGATACAGCACTCTTTTTTTTAATCCTTTTATTATAATAAGAAAGAATTAAGTCCACAGGGATCGTAGCCAATAAACCTACAAAGAAACTAATATTTGCATAAAGCATAGAGTGATACTCGCTAAATCCTTTTAAAAGCCCTCTATATGCAGATGGCATAAATACAAAGAATGCCACATATAACATTATTCCACCACTAAAACTTAGAATGTGTTGGAATATATTCTTCTTTATTTTTAATGCAACGAGCCCACCAATCATAAGTGACGCACCTGCAACAGTTGTGACTATAAGAGCCGATATTAAATTAACGTCCATGTTTTTTTAACAATAACACCCATAAATTGTTTTATAATCGTAGTCAAATATTTACTAATAGGATTCTTTTATCAACTATAATTTATAACTATGAAATATTCTTTTCCAGAACTATGCACACATATTTGTTACAATGCAGGCATTAACGATATATGGGTACTTGATGCTCATGAGAGTAATTATTTTTCATGGCCACAAACAGAGGACTATCCACGAATGATTAAAAGTGCTGATACTGAAAATATCTGTATTTCATGTGCTTCGCTAGCAGTATCTGAAAATAATATTGGGGCATGTATTTTTCCTTGTTCATCATCTCTGGTAGAAGCCTTAGGCCCCCTATTTGAGTTCAATCGAGAGAGAATTCCTCTTGTTATATTTTGTTTCATAAATGATTATGATATGGCTCCTGAGAATATTTTAATCCCGATTTTACGTAATTGCAATTTCTTTATGCAGATAATTGCAGATATATCTGATGCATCAAACATGATAAAACATGCGATACAATATTCCAATTCTGAATTGAAAGTATCTCTAATACTAATAAGTGACTATCATTTAAGAAATAAAGCAGAAGTTGAAAATTATGATCTAATTAAGACAAAAATAGAGAGACCTGTTATAATACCTTATAAATCTGTCATAGATGACATATCATCTATAATAAATGAGTTTGATAAAATAACATTGGTATGCGGTAATAGATGTGAAAATGCGCTATATGAAATAAACCAACTTTCAGAGAAAATCAATTCACCTGTTATATATACACCAGAGTTGAGAAACTTAACAGAGCGGAATGTAAAGAATAGTTGCGGTATACTAGGGAGATGGACAGATCCTATAGCTTACAAGGCAATATCTGAGAGTGATTTAATAATAATATTCGACAACTCTCATAAAAATTTCATTGATATCAACAAGAAAACGAAGATAATACAGATTTCACCAATTTCATTGACAGATATTGATCCGTTAAATATCAACAGAACTTACTCAGCTAATATAAAAGAGAGCCTTCAACTTATAATACCTCTTATCGCTCAAAAATCGGATGCAAGGTTTCTTAAAGCAATAAAAAAAGATAAAGAAGAATATTTAGATATAATACATAAAGAAAACGGGCCTATACCAAATATTCTGATTAAACTTGCCGATACAATAAGCAAAAAAATCAAAGATAAGGTGTACCTATGTTCAGAAGGTGAATATGCATTTTTCTTTCAGAATATACTTCTTAAACCTGACTTTTCTAATAACGTATTTCATCTAGATGAATTAAGAAATAAGAGTAGCTCATTACCTTCATTAATTGGTTTAGCTATGAATAGTGAAATCTCAGGAGTGATCGGTATGATTGACTCTGATGTTTTACATAGTCATATGAGCTGTTTTCTAAATCTTGTTTTAAGTAAAAAAAATATTAAGATATTAGCATTTAATAAACATCCCGAACAACGTGGTAATAAAAGTAATCTATACTTGCTATGCAAATCAATCGGCATAGAGTATCACAATATAGATAAAGAAGAAGAGATGATAACAGGGGTGAATCAATGGTATGAATATGCAAACATATCTGCGATAGAGATTTTCTTAGATATGTCCGAGCAAATTATGCTTCCGACATTTAATGTAACAGAATTCAATATACCGGATAAGATAATAAATAGACTTTTCGAATCTCTTCATAAATTTGATATTGGTTCTATAATTTTCCATCAAGATATAATTGATAAAAAAAATTATTCAGAAAAAACTCATGAGATAATTACCAATAGAAATATATTTTATTCTGCCATAGGTGCCTTTTCTGTTAATAAGAAAATACCAGTATGTATAGTTAATGGTCTATACGATCTTCTTCATATGATGCCCGGTATTTTTGAAGCTAAACGTCAGACAATACCGCTTATTATAATTGTTTTTAATGGTGCTTCCAATAGAGGGGAACAATACTACAAAGAAAGTTTTACGTTATTAAGACTTGTCAACTCTGTATCTGGTTTTCACCAGATAGTAAATCTTAATAGAGATCTTAATCTATTTATCGGTGATTCTATTTCGCAAGCTATACAATTAAAAAATATTTCTACACTTATTTTTCAGAACTATGCAAATTTTAAAGATAAAATAGAATGTAAAGTTGATATGAATCCATATAATATCAATTCACATGTTTATCCTGCAGAAGAAATTATTAAAGAAGTGGCAGTGTTAATTAACAACTCTGTAAATCCGATAATTTTTGCTGGAAATTATGCCCGAGATTATAAAGACGAGATATTTAAGTTTTCAGAATATCTTAGTTCCCCTTTAGGATGGTCATTAAGATCAAAAGATATTTTTGATAATGCTGAATACGGTATAGGTATATTAGGGATTATGTCTGAAGATGCCACGAGGGAAGCAATTACTAAATCAGATTTAATTATATTGATAGGAATAGAGTTCTCTTTTTCTGACAGTGTACCAAATGGAACTAAGATTATTCAAATTGATGAAGACGCATTAAATCTTGGTTTGATTCGCAACATAGAATATGGAATAATAGGAAATATTAAGGACACATTAGATTTAATAAAAGAAAAGATAAATCGGAAATTAGTAAGTCAAAACTCAATTTTATTGATTAATCAATTTAGAAATCAGTATATCAACTATATAGATAGTATAAAAGATAAAGAAAAAGAGCTAAGCAGATTGACCTTTGAAGGGGTTATTGCTATAATAAATGAAACAGCCCCAAATAATTCATGGATAATTTCAGATATGACATTGACATGGTTTGTTTCCTCGTTAATAATGCAGGGAAAGGGTAATAGGCATTTGTGTTATACAGGCGATAATGTTTATAGTACCAATAGTTCCGCGTATGCCATTGGCGTTGATTTTGAAGAAACCGATTCTTGCAAGATCATTATAACTACAGATATTGCTTTTCGTAAGCAAGTTGATAGCCTTCGAAAAATGATTATGGATAAGGTGAATGTAAAGATAATAGTCATTCATTTACTAAATGATGTAAATAAACAAATAATATTCTCTCATTTGATAGACAAGGATGCCGCAACAGATCGGAAGAGCGTCGTGTAGGGAAAGAGTGTACGTCCTGGTGTAGA
>CAMTOT010000110.1 GCA_947074165.1 uncultured Bacteroidales bacterium | reverse complement strand
ACACCAGGACGTACACTCTTTCCCTACACGACGCTCTTCCGATCTGAAAGTAAAAACTGCTTTTTTTATGATTGGGCAGACAAAAATTGAACTTCTTGAGCCAACTAGCGATGAATCGCCAATTGCTAAATTTATAGAAAAAAGAGGAGAAGGTGTTCATCACGTAGCATTTGCAACAAATGACCTGCCTGCAGCACTTGCTGAAGCTGAAGAAAAAGGAGTACAACTGATAGACAAAGCACCGCGTGCTGGGGCTGAGGGCCTTGAGATTGCATTTCTTCACCCGAAATCAACGAAAGGTGTACTTACCGAACTTTGCTTCGATCCAAATAAGTAATCTTATAAAGGTATAAATAGGAAGCATAAACCTATTTATACCTTTATATATATAAATAGTAACTAATACACAGATCTGTATATGATCTGCAAATAAAACACAGATATGAGTAGTCAACTTGAAAAAGTGAAGGAGCTGATAGCTTTACGCGATCAGGCTCGTTTAGGTGGTGGAGAAAAGAGAATAGAATCTCAACACAAGAAAGGTAAATATACTGCCCGCGAAAGAATTGCAATGCTACTTGATGAAGGTAGCTTTGAGGAGATAGATATGTTTGTAAAACACAGATGTACAAACTTCGGTATTGATAAAGAAAGTTTTCTTGGTGACGGTATAGTGACAGGTTCAGGTACAATTGAGGGAAGATTAGTATACGTGTATGCTCAAGACTTTACCGTATTTGGCGGTTCTTTGTCTGAGATGCTTGCGTCTAAGATATGCAAGATCATGGATCAAGCCATGAAAGTCGGTGTTCCGGTAATAGGACTAAATGACTCTGGTGGTGCAAGAATACAGGAGGGAGTCAATGCTCTTGCCGGTTATGCAGAGATATTCCAGAGAAACATTCTGGCATCAGGAGTTATACCACAGATTTCAGGTATATTCGGACCTTGTGCCGGTGGCTCAGTTTACTCTCCAGCCCTTACTGATTTTAATATTATGACAAAGGGTACATCTTATATGTTCCTTACAGGTCCTAAGGTTGTAAAAACAGTTACAGGTGAAGATGTCACACAGGAGCAACTTGGAGGAGCAACTGTTCACGCTACAAAATCAGGAGTAGCACATTTTGCAGTAGACACAGAAGAAGAAGGACTTAACTTGATAAGAAAGTTGATTAGCTTCATGCCTCAAAACAACATGGAGGAAGCTCCTCAACTTATTTGTTCAGATCCAATAGACAGACTTGAAAGTTCTCTTAACGACATAATCCCAGACTCTCCTAATAAATCTTATGATATGTACGAAGTTATCGGTGCAATTGTCGATAACGGAGAGTTTCTGGAAGTACACAGAGACTATGCACAGAATATTATTACAGGATTTGCCCGTTTCAATGGTATTTCTGTTGGTATCGTAGCTAACCAACCAAAAGTAATGGCAGGATGTCTTGATAGTAATGCATCAAGAAAAGCAGCACGTTTTGTGAGGTTCTGTGATGCATTTAATATTCCTCTTGTAACCCTTGTTGACGTGCCGGGATTCCTTCCGGGTACAGGACAAGAATACAACGGAGTTATCCTTCACGGAGCTAAACTTCTTTATGCTTATGGAGAGGCAACTGTACCTAAAGTTACTGTAACTTTACGTAAGTCTTATGGTGGTGCTTACTGTGTTATGAGTTCCAAGCATCTGCGTGGTGATGTGAATTACGCATGGCCTACAGCAGAAATAGCTGTAATGGGACCAGCCGGAGCCGTAGAAATTATTTTTGCCAAAGAGGTAGCGTCAGCAGAAGATCCAAAAGCTGCGGCTGCACAAAAAGAAGAAGAATACCGAAAAGCATTCGCAAATCCTTATAATGCGGCAAGATATGGATATATTGATGATGTAATCGAACCAAGAAATACACGCTTCCGTATAATAAGAGCTCTTCAGCAGCTTCAGACTAAAAAACTTACTAATCCGGCTAAGAAACACGATAACTTACCGTTATAATAAATGTTTGATATGATAAGTAGAAAATATATGAGATTTTTGGTCTTATCCGTATTGCTTTTTCCTGCAATGATAGCTAAAGGCAGCTCGGGACTCGTGATAAACGAGGTTATGACCAATAATACAAACAGCATTATTGATATCAACGGTGAAAGAAGCAGTTGGTTTGAGATTTATAATGATTCTGAAGCCCCTGTAAGTCTTGCAGGATGTTTCATTACAAATGATGCTAACAACAAAAGGCTTTATACTATACGTAAAGGTGAAAGACTTGCTAAGCTTGATCCACATCAAAGAGTCATTGTATTTTGCAACGGAGTACCTGGTACATCTCTTTTTCACACAAATTTCAAACTTAACCCTGAGAGAGAAAATTATCTTGCTTTAATAAGCGCAAATGGTATAGATGTAATTGATGAAGTCAATGTACCTATTCTCAATGAGAATCAAAGTTGGGGACTTGCGATGGATGGTGATAAAGAAACAAAATCCATGTTACAACAGCCTACTCCTTTGGCTTCCAACTATTTTGAAGTAGAAAGAACATCAGTTGAAAAATTTAAAGAAAAGGATCCATTTGGTATAGGTATGGCAATTACTGCTATGGGTGTAGTTTTCACAGCTCTCCTTACTCTGTTTTTAAGCTTTAAATTAATTGGTAAGATCTCAATTATGCTTACTACAAGAAGAGCTCGTAAAGCAGCCGGACTTCCTATTGGTGCTGAAATCAAACATGAGACTTCAGGAGAAGTATTTGCAGCTATAGCAATGGCACTTAAATTGCATGAAGACGATGCCCATGATTATGAAGACACCGTATTAACTCTTAAGACGGTTGAAAAACGTTACTCTCCTTGGTCTTCTAAACTGTATGGATTGCGTGAGAATCCAAAAAAATAAATCACATTAAATTTCTAAACAATGAAAGATTACAAATTCACCATCAATGGTAATAAATACAATGTATCAATCAATAGTATCGATGGTAACATTGCAAATGTAGAGGTTAACGGTACACCATATAAGGTAGAAATGGATCGCCCCGCTACAAAACAAATAATACCACTTACTCGTCCTCAGAAAGCACCTGTTACCCCTTCAGGCGAACCTGTTGTTAGTCGCCCACAATCATCAGGTCAGCCTGGTGCTATACGCTCTCCTCTACCAGGATTGATTCTTTCTATCGATGTAAAAGTTGGAGATACAGTAAAACGCGGACAAAAGCTAGCGGTGCTTGAAGCTATGAAAATGGAGAATAGCATCCTATCCGATCGCGACGGTGTTATTAAAGAGATTAAAGTAAACAAAGGAGATTCGGTGCTTGAAGGTGCAGATCTTGTAATTATAGGATAATATGGGCGATAGTTTTGTATCATTCTTAGGCCAGAATATTTTTGAATTTCTCGGCTACACAGGCTTTGCCAATTTGACATGGGGACATCTTGCTATGTTTATTGTCGGTTTCTTCTTTATGTACCTTGCAGTTGCAAAAGAGTTTGAACCGATGCTGCTTATTCCCATAGGATTTGGTATCCTGATTGGTAATATACCTTTTAAAGAGGGTCTTGAAGTGGGTATTTACGAGGAAGGTTCTATACTTAACATTCTGTATCAGGGTGTAGCTAAAGGTTGGTATCCTCCTCTGATATTTCTCGGAATCGGGGCTATGACAGACTTTTCTTCTCTTATAGCTAACCCGAAACTAATGCTTGTAGGTGCTTCTGCTCAATTTGGTATATTCGGAGCTTACGCGATTGCTCTCGGACTAGGTTTTGAACCTGATCAGGCTGCATCTATTGCTATCATCGGTGGTGCAGACGGGCCTACAGCTATTTTCCTTTCGTCTATTCTTGCACCTAACCTTATGGGGGCGATAGCAATCTCTGCATATTCTTATATGGCATTGGTACCTGTATTGCAGCCGCCTGTAATGAGAGCTCTCACCACGCATAAGGAACGAATTATAAAAATGAAAGCTCCACGTGTGGTTTCTCAGACAGAGAAAATAATATTTCCTATTGTAGGACTACTTCTTACTTGTATGATAGTCCCTACTGGATTACCTCTTCTTGGTATGCTTTTCCTAGGTAATCTTTTAAAAGAATCTGGAGTAACACGAAGACTTGCAGACACAGCTAAAGGGCCTCTTATTGACACTATCACGATCCTTTTAGGTACAATGGTAGGAGCATCAACTCAGGCAACTTATTTCATATCGCTGTCTTCTCTCCTTATATTCTTTGTCGGGGCACTTTCATTTGTTATTGCGACGGCTTCAGGTATATGTTTCGTTAAGTTATTTAATCTATTTCTAAAAGATGGCAATAAGATTAATCCTCTTATCGGTAATGCAGGTGTATCTGCTGTGCCACACTCTGCTCGTATTTCGCAAAAACTCGGTCTTGAATATGACCCTTCAAACTATTTATTAATGCATGCTATGGGTCCAAATGTAGCCGGTGTTATCGGTTCTGCTGTAGCAGCAGGTGTACTTCTTGGTTTCCTTGTTTAATAATATATTAAATAATTTTCACAAAAAGCGGGATAATTTTATGATTATCCCGCTTTTTTGTTTAATTTTGTTACCCATTATGCTTTATAATTCGAGATAAAATTATCAAAATGAAAAGGTTGCTTCCTATATCTGCTTTATTTTTATGTGCATCTATATTGTCTTCATGTAGTCTTGAAAACAAGATGGAGGGTTCGTACAGCATTTCAGGATTTACGGCTGATAGTACTGACAACGGTAAGTATGCTTATCTTAGTAAATATGGTACTATAATTGACAGCACTATTATTATTGATGGTCAGTTTAATTTTGACGGAATGATAGACTCTACGGAATTTGCGAAAATTCGTATTGATAATCATAATATATATTTCATTCTTGAGCAAGGATCAATTTTGCTAGATAAAAGTTTACCGGATTCACCTACCGGCACGCCATTAAATGAGATTTTTAATAATATGACATCCGCAAAAAATGAAATTACTCATGATTTTTGCGAGAAATCAAATGCGATATGGTCAAAAATAGATATTGAAGAGGACCTTCGCGCCGAGTTACTTCAAGAGTGCTATTCAATATTCAGAAACAAACTGGACTCATTTATATTGCCTATTATAGATAAAAATAAAGATAATGCTATCGCTACCTATATATTATGGAGTGAGTCTATGATGCATAATACACCTGAATATATAGATTCTCTTTACAATAACTGTATAGGACCGAGTCTTAAAACCAATCCTCTTATTGTAAATATAATCGAGCAAAATACTAAATTGTTAAGGACAGACATCGGGAATGAATATATAGATTTTCAGGTCTGCGAACTAAATGATAATATATGCAATTTGTCTGATATAAAAGACAGCAACAAGTATACTGTTTTATTATTTTGGGCATCTTGGTGCAGACTGTGTAAGATAGAAATGGCCCATGTAATATCTGCTTATAAGGAATTACCCAAAGATAAAGTGCAATTCTTAAGTGTAATTCCATGGGATAAGAAAGAAGATATTATTAAGGTTCTTGGAAAATATAAGCAAATTAGCTGGGAAACAGTTATAGACCATGAGAATCAAGGCGTAACTACATATGGAATTCTCGATATTCCGCATGTAATAATTATATCTCCAAAAGGCAATATTGTTTCAAGATGGATAAGCCCAGACAGGATAACAAAAGAAATTTATGCTATCATTGAAACTGACAATTATTAATAAAATGATCTCCGCATATGAAACCATATAAAATATCCTAACGGAAAGCATATATGAATCCATGGGATTACTGTAATCTTCAACTCATATATGCTTTTCGTTAGTTTATTTACCAAACAAGAGATTTCAACCATTCAATCTCTGCTTTCCATATGGCATCATCAGGAGTTTCAAGAACAATAGGCATATTATCAAATCTTGGGTCATTCATAAAACGTTTAAAAAAGTCTATGCCAAGCGTACCTTTTCCAAGTGAATCATGTCGGTCAACTCTTGAACCTAACTCTTTTTTAGAATCATTAAGATGAATAGCCATAAGATAGTTACGACCTATGACTCTATCAAAATCTTCAAATGCTTTTTTATAACCTTCTTCTGTTGCTAAATCATATCCCGCCGAATAGGCATGACAAGTATCAATACACACACCAACACGTGACTTATCATCTACATGATCTATAATATAAGCAATCTGCTCAAAACGACTGCCGGTATTAGATCCTTGACCAGCCGTATTTTCGATAACTGCTATTACGTCCTTTACTGATTTGTGAGCTATATTTATTGATTCGGCAATGGTTTTCAGGCACTCCTCATCGCTAATTTCTTTAAGATGTGAACCTGGATGAAAATTTAGATATTTAAGACCTAATTGACTGCAGCGGTTCATCTCTTCAATAAATGCTTCGCGCGACTTTATCAATCCGTCTTCTTTTGGTGATCCAAGATTAATAAGATAGCTATCATGTGGCAATACCATATCAGAACGCAGTCCGAATTTCTGCATGTTATCCTTAAAAAGCGAAATATTTTTTTCTGTAAGAGGCTTAGCCACCCATCGTTTCTGATTTTTTGTAAATAACGCAAATGCGTCAGCGCCTATTGAGATCGCTGCTGCCGGAGTATTCTCTACTCCACCCTCTGCACTTACATGTGCACCTATAAACTTCATATATTTATCTGATTTTATAATATAGTCATACCAATTACAGCTGCGGCTTCAGCATCAGCCAGTGCTTCATGATGATTTTTGAGATTATAACCGCATCTTGCCGCTACCGTAGGTAGCTTATGATCTGGAAGTTCCTTGCCAAATATCTTCTTTGAAGCGCGGCATGTGCAATGAAAGACATAATCAGGATAATCCATACAATAGGCCATGAATACCGCTTTTAGACACCCTTCGTCAAAAGGCGAATTATGTGCTACAAGAGGTAATCCCTCTAGTTTATGAGCTATCTGTTTCCAAACTTCGGGAAATACATCAGCATAGTCTGTATCGCAAGATGTAAGTCCGTGTACGCGGGTTGTAAAGAATGTATAATAGTTTGGTGTAGGTTTAATAAGTCTGTGAAATCGCTCTGTAATCTTTCCATCTCTTACAATGACTATCCCAACGCTGCATACGCTCGAACGGTCCCCATTAGCAGTTTCAAAATCTATAGCTGCAAAATTATTCATATGATATAATGTGGTTATTTTCTTTTATTGATATAAATATAATTCATATCTTTCTGAATGTAATAAATTTTGAATTTTAATAATAAACTATGGATATTTTTTTGATTGTAATTGCAATTTTGGTCGCACTTGCAGCTATAGCTGGAGCAGTATTGCCAATACTACCTGGACCGCCACTTAGCTTTATCGCTCTTCTCATTGCGAAATTCAGTTCACTGACAGATATATCAAACAAGAGTTTA
Source organism: uncultured Bacteroidales bacterium (assembly GCA_947074165.1). Taxonomy (GTDB): domain Bacteria; phylum Bacteroidota; class Bacteroidia; order Bacteroidales; family JAUNSR01; genus JAUNSR01. The sequence goes on along the minus strand of CAMTOT010000110.1, from coordinate 1,457 downwards.
TTGATCTATGGCATAATAGTATTGGCTATTACAATATTTGATTACTTCGCTCCTATACTTGTACCAAAGAAATTTGGTGCCTCTGAAATGGCCATAAAGTTATCTATCTGTGGCATGATAATAGGTTTATTTGTTTTCCCTCCGTTTGGAATAATTATTGGTCCTTTTGTTGGTGCATTAATTGGTGAATTAATTGATAATAAAAATGTTGTGCATGCTTTTAAAATAGCAATGATATCTTTCTTTGCATTTATCTTCACTACAGGCCTCAAACTTATTATATCAGGACTTGTACTATATAAAATAATAGCAGGATTATTCTAAGAAAGAATAATCCTGCTATTATTTTATATTATGTAATTATTGTTAGTTTTTATGACTATATAACCAAGAGTCAGCAAATAATTGTTCTCGTTTTATATCATCAAGGTAAGTATTAGCTTCTGCCTTATCATCAAACTTATTCAGGTATAAACGATACTTATCATCCTTCTGCACAATTGAAACATTTTCAATGCCTTTTCTTGCAAAATATGATATTCTTCTTTGAGCTTGCTCTTCAGATGGAAAACTACCTATAATTATGTAATAAGTCCTGCCTGAAATAGATTTTGAAGAAGTATTTCTTACTCTCTGAACATCAATCTTTAAAGTCTCTTCATCTGGTATTTCACTTTGAGCTGTTTCTATCTCTATATTTGCGTTAATTACCTCATTAAGATTAAATTCTGATAACTCATCGTCGTTAAGAATATCTTCGTTAATAACAGGTATCACCGGGTTTTTTAATAGAGATGTTGATATGAATGACGCGTAATTTTCTATATTATTGGTTCTGTCAAGGGGATGAGAGATCATAAATAATGCGAAAACGAGTATTGCCACAGCTGCTGCATGTCTAAAGATACTATATCCCCAAGGCATATTTCGAACATTGTTGCCTTTTTGCTCGATATCTTTAGATACTGTTTCCCTCTTAATTTTATCCATATTAAGTGATGAAAATCCGTAATTAGAAATATCTGAAAACTTATCTTTAGGCGAAAACACAAAGCGCCCCTCCTCATTCAATCTGAATGAACCTATAGAACCAAATGTGTATTCGGAATCTGAGGAAAGACAACCTTTAAGCGACAAAACAAAATCCGTAATTAAAGCGACAGACTCATTGTAGCTAATAGCATAATCGTCCATTATAGAGCCGGCAAGTAAACCATCGTTATGGCTAAGTCCTGAATTAAAAGAAATATTCTTGTGAGGAGGACGGATATTGCCAAATTTATCAAATGACGCAGACTGATGCTGAAGCACAAATCCACCAAGTCCGGGCACAACGACACAATCATGACAGGTCAAAAGATACTCTATATGTGATATAACTGAATTCATAACACAAATATACAGATCGGAAGAGCGTCGTGTAGGGAAAGAGTGTACGCCCTGGTGTAGCACTCGGT
>CAMTOT010000109.1 GCA_947074165.1 uncultured Bacteroidales bacterium | reverse complement strand
GATAATGAGCGGTGACTGGAGTTCAGACGTGTGCTCTTCCGATCTTTTCTTTATTTTTAGCGTATAAATATTTATAAACGAAAATCGTTTAGCCTTAAATTATCATTATGCATAAATATATATTGAAAGACAAACTACCTCTTTTAATTAAACTCACGCTAATTACTATATTGTCATTTTTTTCTAATGTATATGCCTTAAATTCAGATTATAAGTCGTTTAAGAATATTATTCCTGATAGTGAGGCAAATGTTATAACTTCATTTATTCAGGATTCTGATGGTCTGTTATGGCTTGGCACTAATAAAGGATTGTATAGTTATGACGGATACTCTCATTATTCACATTTTGCTGTCGGTGATAAATATTCAACCAGAATATATTGTATGGCTCTTTTTGGAGATAGATATATATTATCGGGTACAGATAATACACTTTTGATATATAACCGTAAAACAGCAAGTTATGAGCCTTCGGAAGTTGTATTCAACGGACTTGCATCTGAAAAAATACCGACGGACATCAAATCATTGTATATGTGTAATGAGATGTTGTGGGTAGGTACATTAAACGGATTATTCAGGATAAATACATTGTCAGGTGAGATATTAAGTTTCAAAAAAGATGAATATGAAGGTCTTACACATAATACGGTGTATTCAATTGTAACGTGTGATAATGACGATATTTATCTTGGAACTTACGATGGATTATGCCGTATAGATCAGAATACTAATACGTTTAATAAGATAAACATTCCAACTGAGAATAATAAAAGCAATTTATTTGTCAATACGTTATTGTATGATAGTAATGATGAGTCATTATGGATTGGTACGGAAGGGGAGTTGTTTCGATATTATTTGAATACTAACATAATAGAGAAGATACGTAATTTTCCGGAGAACTCGGTCAAAACATTATCGGCGGATGATAACTCAAACTTACTGGTAGGAACAGATAACGGACTTTATATAATAGACCGCTATAATAGTGTGTCACATATTGTACATGATTCACGAGATATAAACTCGTTGTCAAATAATATTGTATGGAATATATTCAGAGATTCGGATAGAAATATATGGATTGGAACAGATTATGGAGTGTCAATATCAATGTCGGATAAACCTGTAGACTATATACCTATATACGAAATAACCGGAGTTGGAGACGGCAATCACTTTTATACATTATTTTGTGATTCCCGACAGAGAAAATGGTTTGGCGGTACAAATGGCTTAATATGCGTAAAAGGTAATATTACTGCCGGAAGCGGATTGTGGTACAGAATGAGTGAGCATAATAACTCTATATCACATAATCGAATAAGGGATATATATGAAGATTCTGACAGAAATTTATGGGTAGCTACAGATGGCAGCATATGTCTTTTTGATGAAAAGACACAAAAGTTTGTGAGGTATGATATAACCGATAAAACAGGAGCTTATAATAGCAACTGGGCATATAATATAATGGAAGATAACAAATCCAGACTATGGGTAGCTACCTGTTTGGGCGGGATCTTTGTTGTTGAAAAGGAGAAGCTTCTAAAGAGTTCAGGGCGTTGTATAGCTGACTATAACTTTAATACTGATAATGGTTTATCAGGAATGTTTATTAATCAGATTGTGACCGACAAGAATAATGATATATGGGTGCTTCTTTACAATAATGGCATTAATAAGATAAATGGTAATACGTTTGAGGTTTCGTGTGAGAATCCAGAGAATATTGCTGTAAATTCTCCTAATTATATACTTGCAGATAAAGATGGCAATATATGGATTGCCTGTAAAGGTGGCATTGTAAAAGTTGATGTTGAAAGAGATGAGACTATTTATTTGATTTATGATGAGTCTAAGCAGAGTGAGGTTCTGTCGATGACTGAGATTAACAATGAGATATGGTTGTCGTCCACAGCCGGCATGTTTATTATTGACAGAGATAGTTATAAGATAAGTCAGGCATGTAATACAATGCGTTCATATTCATCTGTTTATTATAGTGAGGGGAGTATTTATATGGGATATTCTGACGGAATAGCCATTAGTGCTCCTGAAGTATTTAGAAATACTCCGCAGACTCATGATTTAAGACTTAGCGCTATAAATATAAATAATAAAAAGCTTTTGTCTTATGGCGGAATGGCATTGAGCTTTGTTGAAGATATCTCATTCAGTCACGATGAATCGGATCTGATATTTGAATTTTCTGATCTGCCGTATACAAGCGAAGTAAAGAACAAATTTTTGTATACTCTCGTTGGGCGCGATAATGTATGGAACAGCATACCGAGAGATGACAATCGGATAACTTTTAATTCGCTTCCTTATGGCGATTATATATTGAAAATAAAAAAAGATTTGTCTGGTAATAATGAAGAGCTGTCTCTGAGGTTCAGAATAAAAGCACCTTTTTATCTTAGTTATTGGGCAAAGAGTATCTATTTTATAATAATTATATTCATCATATCAGGTATTGTAAAACATCTGAGAGTAAGAGCCGTATTGAGACGAGAGAAACGTGATAAGGCTATAATCATAGAGCAGACACGACAAAAAATAGCTTTTTATGATAATGTATCGCATAGTTTTACTGAACCATTAAGTAAGATTATAACTCCTGTCAGCCGGATGTTGACCGAAATTAAAGATGGTAGTCAGCTAAACGAGCTCTCAACAGTCCAGAGTAATGCTTTAAAAATAAATGCTATGCTTCACAATATGCTGGAGTTTGACAGACTAGAGAAATCGCATAATAATACTCTTATTCTTTCATCTGTAGATATAGTGTCATTAATACATAGGGTGATAGAAAACCATAAGGATAATGTGTTGCTGAAAAAAGAGATTAATGTGAAATTTTCGTCGTTAGAGTCTGTCGTAATGATGAATATTGATATGCTTAAAATAGAAACGGTTATATCTAATGTCATTTCGAATGCCGCAAAGTTTACAAATAAAGGTGGCAATATTTCAGTCTCGGTATATAATAAAGAATCCGGGATAATAATAAAAATTGAAGATGACGGAATAGGAATACCAGAGAAAGATTTACCTTATGTGACTCAGCGCTTTTTCCAGTCATCAAATAATAAAGAGAAAAAAGATGGCACAGGTATAGGTCTTTATCTGGCTAAGTGTTTTACCGAAATGCATAGCGGTATGTTTTCAATCAATTCGAGTGATGGTAACGGGACAGAAGTTTCAATAAGCTTGCCATTCATTGATAATACCACGCTACAGGATGTGGTAGGAGATGCGGACAGTCTTCTTATACATAATCTCGGTATGATGGGCAGTCTTAAAAATATTATTAATGAGGAAAAAGAGGAATCTATTTATAGTTCACGCTTTATAGAAAAGTCAGGAGGAGAGCCTTCGTCTGATCAGATATTTCTCAATAGCGTGACCGCTGCGATAGAGGACCGCATAGATGATTTTGATCTTAATGTGACTTCTCTTTGTGATCAGTTGTCAGTAAACAATAAGCAGATGTATCGTAAGGTAAAGCAACTCACGGGAATGTCACCTGTAGAGTATATAAAAGTGATAAGAATGAAGAAGGCAGCTGTCCTTTTAAAACAGAATAAATTTACTGTTTCCGAGATTGTATATATGGTTGGTTTTTCTAACGCTTCTTATTTCGCAAAATGCTTTCAGTCAGAGTTTGGGATATCACCAAAACAGTATATGGACACGCATAAACCGGTTCAAACGGCTGTTTTGTCTTAAAATTATTATATTCTGTCCGTTTTATTCTTGTTCCCCGGTAATCGTAAATATATTTTTGCTATCAGGAAATAACCGAAAATCTGATATGATGAGAATATTGATGAACGTATTACTACTACTTTTTTCCTTCGTGGCATTGGCGGCGTCGGGAGATGAGGTGTATGTAGACAAGGATGGTGTGATGAGATTTATCTCTTCAGATAAGGAGGCTTCTTTTTACGGAGTGAATTATACATTGCCGTTTGCTCATGCTTACAGAGCAACTGGTTATTTAAATAAAGACCGTAAGGAGTGTATTGACAAAGATGTTTATCATATATCACGACTTGGAGTAAACGCGTATCGTATCCATGTATGGGATGTAGAGATATCTGATGCTGACGGCAATCTTATTAATAACGAACATCTTGATCTTCTTGATTATCTGATTTATAAATTGCAGGAGAGGGATATATATACTTTAATAACACTACAAACTAATTTTGGAAACGGTTATCCGGAGAAGAATATTAATACAGGCGCATTCTCTTATAATTATGATAAATGTGCTATCCATTCAGATCCTGACGCGCTTAGAGCACAACAACGTTACGCCGTATCTTTTGTTTCTCACAAGAATAAGTATACACAAAAAAGTTATGCTGACGACCCTTATATAGTAGGTTTTGAGATTAATAACGAACCATGTCACTCAGTCTCAAAAGATGATACTTACCAGTATATTTGTAAGATGTATGAGAGTATCCGTCAGACAGGTACCCGTAAGCCTGTTTTTTATAATGCCAGTCATAATATGGATTATGCCGGAGCATATTTCTCTTCGCCTGTACAGGGAGTCACATATCAGTGGTATCCGGTAGGGCTTGTTAAGGGCTCTACGCGAAAAGGAAACTTCCTGCCTCACGTTGATAGTTATAAGATTCCATTTGATACTTTGTCTGGATATGAAACCAAGGCTAAGCTTATTTATGAGTTTGATCCGGCAGATAATCTTTATTCATATCTTTTTCCTGCTATAACACGTACTTTTCGTTCGGCCGGTTTTCAGTGGATTACACAATTTGCTTACGATCCGCTTGAGCTTTCGCATGTCAATACGGAGTATCAGACACACTATCTGAATCTGATATATACACCATCTAAAGCGATAAGCATGAGAATAGCTGCAGAAGCTGCTTATACTATACCGCGCAATGTGAAGTTTCCGGTTTATCCGGCTGATACAGTATTTGATGATTTTATTGTTAGTTATAAAAAAGACCTCAGCGTACACAATTCTAAATATAAATATATATACACCAACAATTGTGATGTAAAGCCACGCAATGTAAACTTACTAAACGAAGTAATTGGTTGTGGTAATTCTCCGATTGTAGAATATTCCGGCACGGGAGCTTATTTCATTGAGAAGCTTGAAAAAGGGGTTTGGAGGCTTGAGGTGATGCCTGACGTTGTTTATCTTGATGATCCTTTTAAAAAGACATCACTTAAAAAACAGGTTGCCGCAGTTGTAAACGCCCGGAGAGAGATGAAGATAATGCTTCCTGATCTTGGAAATGAATTTAATGTAAAAGGTATAAACAGAGGTAATAGCTATTATTCTAAGGCTAAGAATGGATTGTTGTCAGTCTGTCCGGGTACTTATCTTCTATCAATAAGAGATAAGAATCCGGAGGACTTTAAAAATCATCGTAATTTTGAAGTGAGTGAATATGTTGACGTGGATGATAATTTACCTTCGTGTGCAGTTTATCATACTAATCCGTCGTATGTAAAAAGGAATAAAGATATTGATATATCGGTTACTGCAGCCGGGGCATCAAAGATTGACTCTATCGTTTTATATACAGATAATATCTCTTTTTGGAACGAAGTAAATAAAAGCTACAGGATGAAAGAGACATCTCCATACAAATATACTGTGACGCTGCCTGCGCAAGAGACAAAAGTGGATGTGTTGAGATATAATATTGTAGCATATACCTCAAATGGTTGTTTTACTTATCCCGGAAATATAAATGGACATCCATTAGACTGGGATTATATATCGGAAAGTTATTACAGTGTGCCGGTTATGAAAGACCGTATATTAGTAACTCGTGACGGGGTATCGACTCCTGAATGTTATTCAGTACCGGAATGGGGTGAGGGAGTAAAAAAGGATTATTATACGCGATTTTATTTCCCGCATAATACTCAAGAAGAAAGCGTGGATAACGTACGGTTATGTATAAAAGGAACTTCATCTGAAGATAATGTAGATATGTCAATAATAACTACAGACGGATATTCATACACAACGGCTGATTTTGATGTAAACCAGGACTATATATCTTGTAAACTAAAAGATTTTATACAAACTCCTACGATTCTTCTGCCTCACGCATATCCTGTATTCCTTGATAAATACTTCAAACCGGAAACAGATATTCCATTGGGAAAATCAGATATTGAATATATTCAGATACGTACCGACAATCCTTATAGACCATTAGGTACAGAGATATGGATTGAATATTTATAAAAACTCATATACTATTATAAAACACAAAAACAAATCATTTATGAAGAGTAGAACCTTGAATCTCAGAAAATCAGCATTTACATTGCTGATAAGCTTTGTACTCTTTTTTATCTCGGCCGCTGCAAATGCGCAGTCAGGTACACAGATAGTAAAAGGTATGGTTATTGATGAGCTTGGAGACCCGATGACAGGAGTTACAATTGTAGCTGAGGGTACGACAGTTGGTACTATTACTAATTTAGACGGATTATTTACACTTGACATTCCTTCGGGAGTGAAAAACATCACAGTTTCTTTTGTCGGGTATACATCACAAAGAGTAGCTGTATCTACAGGTAAGAATATTAAAATTAAGTTGCTGCCGGAAACGACGGAACTTGATAACGTTGTGGTTATAGGTTATGGAACTGCAAGGAAGAGTGACCTTACAGGTTCTGTGTCTAACCTAAGCAGCGAACAGTTTAATTCCGGATTAATAAGTTCTCCCGAACAGCTTATTAACGGAAAAGTGTCCGGTGTGCAGATAATGAGTCAGAGCGGCTCTCCAACTGCCGGGAGTTCAATACGAATAAGAGGAGGAGCCTCGCTAAACGCCAGCAATGACCCCCTTATCGTGCTTGACGGTGTGCCTTTGGAAATTGGCGGAATAAGCGGTAATAGCGGGAACTTCCTTAGTCTCATCAATCCAAATGATATTGAGAGTATGACTATTCTAAAGGATGCATCCTCAACAGCTATCTACGGGTCAAGAGCTTCTAATGGTGTAATTATAATAACAACGAAAAAGGGTAGCGGAGACAAGATGAAAGTATCTTTCTCTAGTACAAACTCTTTACAAACAGTAACAAAGTTACCTGAAATGCTTTCTCGTGATGAGTTTGTAAATGTAATAAAGAGTAAAGGTACATCACAACAGGTCGCTTTACTTGGCACAGATAATACAGACTGGAATAATCAGATATATGAGACAGCCTTTGGTACGGATAATAATGTCAGTCTTTCAGGACGTGTTGTGAAGAATCTCCCATTCAGGGTGTCTATGGGATATTATAATCAGGATGGTATTTTAAAGACAGATAACGTAGAACGATATACAGGAAGTCTCTCCTTGACTCCTTCATTTTTTAAGGATCATCTTAAATTTAATGTGAATGTAAAAGGTTCACTTAATAATAACCGTTTTGCAAATACTGACGCAATATGGTCTGCTTCGGTGTTTAATCCTACAATACCTGTTTATTCGGGTAAAGAAATTTTTGGCGGATATAATGAGGCTGTGGATAATGCAGGTAATCCGGTAAACGCGGGTGTAAGAAATCCTCTCGGCCTGCTTATGCAGCAGTACTCAACAAGTAAAGTAAGAAGGGTAGTCGGAAATGTTGATATGGATTATAAATTTCATTTTCTTCCTGATTTACGATTTCACATAACGCTTGGTGGCGATTATGCCAGTGGTGAAGGAAAGGTATATATACCGGCAGAAGCTGCTGCCAATTACACTACAAACGGTAGAGATTATAAATACGGGCCTCAGAAAAACAGAAATGAACTTATCACGACTTACCTTACTTATGGTAAATATTTTGATAAAATTAAAAGTAATATTGAGGTTACGGCCGGTTATGATTACCAGAAATGGATAAGCAACACCCCTGCTTATATTGAAACAAGTACTTTAGGAGAGACGATATACACAACAAGACGCTACAACCAACGTCATGACCTACTGTCATGTTATGCGCGTATTAACTATTCTTACGATAGCCGCTATATGCTGACAGCAACAGTCAGACGAGATGGTACATCAAGATTCTCAGGTGAAAATGGTATACGCTTTGGTACGTTCCCGTCTCTGGCATTAGGATGGAGAGTGTCTGAGGAAGCATTCCTTAAAGATAATGATCTGATTAATAATCTAAAGATAAGAGCAAGTTATGGTGTTACCGGTCAGCAGGACGGAGACCAGATAGGTAACTATTCTTATTTGCCTGTTTATACAATCAGTCAGCCTGAAGCGCAGTATCAGTTTGGTAGTGTTTTTTATCCGACCTACAGACCGGAAGCATACGACGCGACAAAAAAATGGGAAACGACAACAGCTTATAACATAGGTTTTGATCTTGGGATATTGAAAGACCGCATATCTTGTAATTTTGATTATTATACGAGAAAAACAAAGGATCTGCTTGCAACGGTACCTGTGCCGGCCGGTACAAACTTTGATAAAACTATCATGACCAATGTGGGCAATATAGATAGTGAAGGTTTTGAGATTACTCTGAATGTTACACCTGTACAAACAAAGAATTTCACGTGGGATATGAGCTTTAACGCTACTTGGCAGAAAGTAAGAATCACTAATCTTTCGTTGATTGAGGGTGCTCCTATGGTAAATACACTTGTAGGACCAAGCATAGATTCGTACAACTTCCAGGTTTTCAGTGAAGGATATGCACCATATATGTTTTATATATATCATCAGCTTTATGACGTAAACGGAAAGCCTATTGAAGGCGCGTACGCAGATTTGAATGATGACGGACAAATAAATTCTGCAGACAGATACAGATATCATTCTCCCGCACCTGATTATATATTCGGATTTTCCACATCTTTCAGATATAAAAAATGGAATCTTGGTATGAGCATGCGCTCTAATATTGGAAACTATATTTATAA
>CAMTOT010000108.1 GCA_947074165.1 uncultured Bacteroidales bacterium | reverse complement strand
ACTTGGGAATCAACGGATTCCAAAGAGGGAAACGCCTGTTGCCGATATCGGCAACGGGCGTTGCACATAAAGGTTTGGTTGGGATATTTTTGATTTACCTTTCATGTATATAAGAAGAAAGGGTAATAACAGAAAAAAGGCTATCTATACATTTTATTGTAAGACAGCCTTTTATGCTTTGATTATAAAATTATTTTTTAATTTCTTCTACGTAAAGTTTCACGTTCTTGCTTCCCGTTTTTCCACCTAACCACTCTATAAGATGCTCCTGCTCTGTAGGTGTAAGCTGCTTATCTACATAAGCAAGAATCATAAGCACCGGATCAAGTTGTTTTTTTCCTACACTATTAACATAAGTACGAGATACCCCAATCTCTTTAATCTGAGGAAAGAATATGTTAAGTTCAGGAGTCAGTTTTATTCCAAGCGAGTCGGTTGTATTGACAGTACTAAGCTTAGCTTTGAGTTGATTAATCACTACATTTTGTGTATCTATCTCTGCTCTTGTAGATTTCAACATATCCTGTACAAGCTGTGTATTTACAATCTGCTCATTTACTGTGGGTGCATAATTCTGAACTACCCTAAGTGTCATATCTTTAAGACCGTAAAGCGGCATTTTAGATGATATTATATTAAGGGAGTCCTTAGGTACGGTATGACCTATAAGTGAGATTTCAAGCATCTTCTTATTATCCGGCATGTCTAAAATCTGCTTACTCATTACCATACTTTGAGGAAAGCTGAACTCATTATTAACAAACCGTATTACATTTGCTTCCTGTATATTTTCTTCAACAATCCGATAGGTTATATAAAAACTCGGAAGCGCAGTAACCAACACAAGAGTACTTACTGTCTGCATTATTCTTTTTCTCTTTTTTTCGTCGGCTACAACCTGCTTTGGCATCTTAAATATTCTGACACCAAGCCATGTAGCAAAGCCAATATAAACACAGTTTATCATGTAAAGATAGAAAGCTCCGAAGAAGAAGTTCCATTGTCCTGTAGCCAGACCATAACCACTCGTACAAAGAGGAGGCATCAAAGCTGTCGCTATGGCCACACCCGGTATCACGTTACCTTTCTCTTTGCTCCCCGTAGCTATTATACCCGCCATACCGCCGAAGAAAGCAATCATAACATCGTATATAGTAGGGGTAGTACGTGCGAGCAACTCAGATCTTGCCTCATTAATAGGAGAAATAAGAAAATACAGACAAGATGTAAGCATACTGAAAACTGTAGCAACTGCCAGATTCTTAAAAGAACGATAAATGAGATCCGGTGATGAGATACCCACACCAAGTCCTATACCCTGTATAGGCCCCATTAGCGGAGATATAAGCATGGCTCCGATTATTACCGCGACAGAATTCATATTCAAGCCCAGCGAGGCTACAAAGGTTGCGAATACAAGAATCCATAGATTCGTTCCTTTAAATTCAATAGAACCAACTATCGAGTCATAAATAAGATTCTTATTATCTATATCTCTTTTAAGATTCATATAACGCTTACCGATGGCAAATGCGCGTTTTTTAAACTCCTGAAAAGTCATATATTTAAACTTTTTATAAGATAAATACCTAAGATATAATTATTAACAAATATATGTTTTTTAATTATCTTCTTTGGTAAATATATCTTTAATATTATTAATCCATTCAGGTGTTTCATAATTTCCAGACTTACAAATTTCAATGTATTTGTAAGCGAATTGTGTTTTAATACTATGATGATGGTCAAAGAATGCGGTAAGTTTATCTTTATGGGAAGGAGGAAGATCAAGAGAATAATATGAGGCACTCTGCGGAGTATCCTCATCTGATACAAAATCAAGATGATCAGGATAAAACTTCTTAAAGTATAAAAGCGCTTTATGGAATACGAGCCCGTTAAGTACGTCCTCAATCTCTGTGGCTGGACTTTTAGGATTAGCCTTTATATGCACTAATTCGCTCTTGCCATGATGATTAACAAGACGATAACAGTAAAGATTTGGAATATTATGAGTTTCAAACTCCAATAACTGTGTATCTGTATCAGAGAGTAATAAGACACGACCTTTTATATAGTCTCTCAGATCTGAAAACGGAGTTGTGAGATAAGTATATATTTTCTTTACCTCCCTTACTCCACCAACCGGTACGATTCTAAGATTTCCGTCACGAATAAGATCTTCAAAATAATAATTAAAATAAATTTTTTCTGACGAACCTTCACAAATGAGCCAGTTATAATAAGGCTCATTTATGACACTGCCTATAACGGTTTGTATAAAATCATTGACCGTCTTTAACTCCACGTCAACAGGTAACTCTTCATGATATTTCTCTTTAAATATACGTTTACGAATCTTTATATCCTCACGAAAACGAGAAATATCAAAACGAAAAAACTTAGTTTTTTTATTCTGTCTCAATATATTAACCAATAAACCCTGTGTAAGAAGAGGTATAAATCCATACCAATGAGATGTAAGTATCACCTGCGAGTTAATGCCAACTATTTTGTATATTCTCTCAAACAGATCATAACATGAAGATATCTGAAGAGCGGATTCCGGCTCGTCAAATCCGGCAATACACAAATGCCCAGTTGATTGCGGTAGCGAACGGTTAAGTACTGCGACCGTAAGAAGAAGACGTTCGCTCGTATCAAGCAATGACGGTGAAACACAATCAAAATCCTCTTTTGACATCTGTTCGACTTCAGCGAGAAGCTGTTTGTTACTCAATTTACTAAATATGGAAACAGGATCCGGCGACGTAGGCACATATATATAGTTGAATACCGAGTTAATGAAACGATACCAACGATCAGCATCATTAATAATGCTTTTGTCAAAAATATTATAAACAGCTTTTTGATATGAATTTGTACCAATGCTCAGCATTATATGTGTTTTCTTAAACTCACTATCGGGTACCGAACTTATAAATCCGCCAAAATACTTCAGATAACCATTAGGGTCATTATCAGGTTTTGTCTTACCTCGAAGCTCCCACATATATTTATTAATTGTATCTGCTTCTTTCTTTAAATCTTCCGGTATCAAATCTCTGGGGATAAGAAATACCGGCTGGATAAAAGCTTCAGATTTTTCTTTATCGTCCGCCCCTACACTGCATTGCCATTCGCTCTTATTAAAATATACATCAAGCGCCTGCAATATCGTTGTCTTACCTACACCATTATCTCCGATCAGCCCGGTAAAGTACTCTCCATTAGACAGTGGGATAAATGTAGTCTGACTAAATAATTTGAAATTTCTGATAAAAACACCTATAATCATATCTATTTGTATTATATACGTTAAACAAATAAGCAGACTAATTGGCTCAGTTTTATAAATAATAAACAAATCTTTTTTTTAACTTTGTTATATATGCAAATTAATAACAATAATCAGATTTTTTATGTTAACTCCTAAACTTGAAGAGGCTCTAAATGCCCAGATTAATGCAGAAATGTGGTCTGCGTACCTATATCTATCTATGGCAGCATATGCACACGCACAAGGACATGCCGGTATGGCAAACTGGTTTGAAGTACAGTTTAAAGAGGAACAGGATCATGCTATGATTCTTTATAAATATATTATATCAAGAGGTGGTAAGGTGTATCTTAAAGCCATTGATGCAGTTCCTGAGAAATGGGGCTCACCTTTAGAAATTTTCGAAGAAACACTTGTTCACGAACAAAAAGTGACTACAATGATTAATAATCTTTGTGCACTTGCAGCTAATGAGAATGACTACGCTACTCAAAGCATGCTTATATGGTTTATTGACGAACAGGTAGAAGAAGAAGATAATGTGCAAAAACTTATAGACAGTCTTAAGCTTATAAAAGACAACGGTTTCGGACTTTATATGCTTGACAAAGAACTTGCAGCACGCAGTTATGTAAAACCGGCTACTCTTGCCGATTGATTCATTGTCATATAAAATATATAAAAAGCGTATCTGAGGAGTGTATAAGAACTCTTCAGATACGCTTTTTTATTATCTGCAAAAGGTATATTAAACATTATAGCTTCAGCAATAGCAGTAAGACGCTAATTTGCTATACGTTATAAACTTGCAATCACTCACGAACCACACCTACCGGCTGCCCTAATCCGATCAAATTAACCTGACCATAAGGATATGCGTTGAGATTGAAATTAAAGTTTACTCCTAAGTACGGATGCAGGTCTACTGTATATGATTCGTCAACGTCTACTTCATGTTCATCAATATGACTATATAGCTGACTCGTCCAATATGCCGCATTGGTATATAAATAGGTTATATTACCTTTAATGTACTCCCTGCTTCCCATACAATTGAATGATACATCAGTTCCGCCTGCATGTATAAATGTACCCTTGTCAGGCAATGACAGACTCGATGATTGTGAAATGAAATTATAGGTTATATCCGGCAATAGTATCATCTCGTCAAAGGTGAATACCCTGTAACCTGCGGGACTCGGATCATATATAGTTTTATATATGGTGCCATCAGTATCACTTATGTACCATAAATAAGGAACTATAGTGGAAGAGTACCAGAATTTTGAACAAATAAATTTTTGCGGGTTGTTAATGGCATAATTTAGCGGATTGTTAGCTGTCCCGGTAAATTCATAAGGAAATGGTCCAAAAGATGGTTTATCAAGAATTGTACCATTACTTATGGTGCCAATGATAGGATCTTTGCGTCCCCATTGATAATATGTATTATTTTCTCCAAAGGTAATGATCTCCTTATTTTGCGTGAGAGTTAGTCTGACTTCTTTTCCTGTACTTGTTTGTTTGAAAAGAATTACAGCAGTATTTGTCGGATATTCATATTCTGCAGGCGAACATCTACCTATATTATAACCCATATAGGACGTATTTACATCCTCATAGTTAAATGGCTGGTCTCCGAAGCCTGATTTCCAGTTTGTGACCCATATATGCCAGCTCCACATGATTGTATTGTTGTTATCTCTGATAGCAATAACTCCATTTCCCTGTCTTATGGCCTCAGGTGAAACATAAAACCTTATGTAATTATTATTGTCGCACAATGAGACATTAGATATCAAACCTGGCGAATCCTCCCATAAAAGTGTTGAATTCGCGCTTTGTGTGTTAATCGAGGGTGTTGTTATAATATTACCTTTATAGTCTACAAATGAGTTCCCATATATACAATTTGTATTATTTATCGACAATTCAGGTGATTTAAGTATTCCATTACCCATGACAAAACATGGGAATTTATACCATCCTGGAGCGTTAACGGCATAAGTATTGGCTGTAGTGTATATGCTGTTTTCATAAGAAAGATCCCGGATTTCATCAAATTTAATACTGTCTGTACTTCTTAAAGACAAATCAATATCGGATGTAGTATCGTAATAGGAAACACCGCAATTTAACAGATAAGGAACAGACGTACCTCCTTGATTTGATTGAGTGGGATCAACTCCGTCAAGCCAGTTGTCCTGACCTGTAGTGGAGATGATTTCGGCTGTCCAGTCTAAAGGAAGCACAGTGCCACTATGCGTTGTGTAATAGCTATTTACAGATATATCAAAGCTATCTCCCGTATATGATGCATATGGATCAGAAACTACCACATCAAAATCATAAAGCCCATCATTTAGCGTATAAAAATATTGGTAGCCGGGTTTCCATTCAGATATGTTACCATTTAATAATGAGATTCGCTTTTGTGAAGAGTCAGAAAATGTGACTATTACAACAGCATCTTCTGTCAACTCCTGAGGTATCATCATAAGATAACCATCAGACGGAGTAATAAAAGAGGAGTTATCATTAGGGTTCTGAATAAGCTTAACTTCTAACACATCTTCAGAAATAGCAGAAAAATTACTCCATGTTATATTCCCATCATCAGATAAAACGGTAGAGACATCTGCACTCAAAGAGACGCCGACTACCGAAACTGACTCTACATCGAGATTATCTCCGCTTACTTCAAATGCAACACAGCTTAACGCATGATAAAATTCAATCGGAACAACGACACGATCTTGATTGATCTGAGATACCGCAATCATAAGATCCGGCTGATCTGCGACATTAGACGGTACGGTATAGGAGATTAACGGGATTCCATAGCTGTCTGCATTAACGGTAACGCCTGCCGGAGAATAAGGAGAAAAAGCTATAAAATTAAGATAACTATCCGTCCAATACCTTGGTGTCTGGAATGTCCATTCATTATTAATTTTAGATATTTCATCACCATAAATATGGTACTCTCCTGAGGTTGGAAAACTATTAACTATAGATTCGGAAAGACGCGCATAAATGCGAAAATCAACAAACAGTGGATCATCGGCTGAAGAAATAGGAATACCCCTGGTCTGATTATTATTTTGAATAGAAATATTACATCTAAGAAGATCATCTGATATTAGATCAGATGGATGCGTATTATCCACACATGAACAGAAAAGCAGAAAGATGAAAAAATATAACAGCACCTTGGTAATATTAAACATATAATACTTTTTATGATTACTGTTATATTAACAAACATTCTAATAATTTGTTTGAATAAATAACTATTCTATCATATCCACTTTCTCTGTAGGAAACCATGCCCAAAATAAAGATCCGATATTCTTTTCTGATTCATAACCTATTTTCCCACCTATTGCGTCTGTTATAGCCCTACATATTGACAACCCCAAACCTGTTCCCTGGGCAAAACTATCAAGTTTTTCGAATCTCTGGAATAAACGTGACTGCTTATCCTTATCAATACCGATACCGGTATCTCTTACAAAGATCTTCAAACCACCATCCACGTAATCCAGCCCCATAGTTATAGTACCCGATGGAGTATATTTTATTGCGTTCGTAAGAAAGTTAGTTCCAACCTGCATTAGTCTGTTACGATCGAGATTCACATAACAGTTTTCAAGTGAACTCTCTGAAATAAATTTTATGTTGGGATTACTATTCTTATTAATGACAGTAGTAAATTCCTTTTTAAACTCATTAACGGCGTCGAAGATTTCATTTTTAATATCCATTATTCCGGATTCAATTTTTGACAAATCAAGAATATCATTAATAAGATGCAGAAGCATGTCATTATTAAAAGTGATTATATCCATATACTCTTCCCTCTCATCATCATTTTCGGCATAACGCATAAGTTCAGAAAATCCGATAATTGCATTTAGAGGAGTACGAATCTCATGACTCATATTAGCAAGAAAAGCAGACTTTAGCTTATCCGATTCTTCTGCTTTATGTTTGGCCTGCTGGAGGTTTAACACGAGTGAGCGCTGTTCGGTAATATCATCAATTTTTAATACAATACCTTCAATAATATCTTCATCGGAGATGACAGGAATGGCTGTAGAAAGAAACATGCAGTTGTTATATGACAAATCCATGGATGAAACCGCACGTGTTCTTATAGATTCGGCTACAGGACAATCAGAACATGGTTTATGGTGCCCCAACGCAGAATAGCACTTTGTAGATTGTTTATAAAGATTGCTCATCTTTCCATCCATAATAATATCTGAATTACTCCACTCGACATCATAATCTTCATTTAAATATACCAATAAGGAGTTGGAGTTATACAGTACGATTTGATTTTGCCTCACCAATCCTTTTAGTCTTTTTTCACTGTTTTGAAGTGCAATCTCCACTTTTTTCTGTGCATCTACATTATAAGTTATACCATATATTTTATAATATTTACCATTATTATCAGAAACCAGATCTTTAAGCATCCTGGTTTCCCACCACTCATAATTCCCATCATTATTAATGTCAAATTTATAAACATAGCTATTTTCATCATTTTCGGAACTTAAAAAATCTTCGAATTCAGCTTTAAGTCTATCCTTGTCTTGATGATATAGCTTCTCAAAGCTATGTTTTAAATCATTATTGTTGCTTTCTTTTATTCTTTTATAAACATTAGAGTCTTTACTGCTTGTAAATGTCATAGTACGCGTGTCAAGCACCCATGCATAAGCTTTAAGTGCGGGAAGAGTGGCATCAAGAATCTTACGTAGTCTGTAAGATTCCATTTGTTCTGATATATCAACAAGTGCGACAAGGATTTTAAGTTCACCAAAGTAGTCAATCGTGGTTTTCTTCAACATTGTCTCAATTCTTCTGCCATCTTTAAAATTAATCTCTTCCGCAGATGTAAAATCTTCGCCTGTTTCAATAATTCTTTTATCAATCCGTTCTTGCGACATGGCATCTTCGGGAACTAAAATATCTTCAATACAAACTGTAGATTCATTACCAAAAAAGAGATGGGCAGCCTGATTTTTATATACATAAGATTGATCAAACGGGTCTTTTATAAAAACGGCAACAGGTATCTGGTCTAATATATTACGAAGGTTATGTTCATTTCTCTTTATTATCTCATTACGTATAATCAGTTCAGAATTAATTCTTTCAAGTTCGTCTTTTATTTCAACCTCCTCTGTAATATCTCGTCTTGTTCCTAGCACCTGCACCTTCTCGCTGTGTCCCTTTGATGATAACATCATAGCGCAAGAATACCAACGCCATTGATTATTTACCTTTAATCTAAACGAGGTGGTAATCTGACTTTGCTTACCTATCAAAAGAAGATTCATAGCATCCCATATAATATGTTTGTCGTCAGGATGAGAAAAATCATTAAACTGCTCATCAGTCATTGTTCCATAGTTTAAGGTCGGACCATGAAGTATAGTAAATAATTTACGGTCGTAGTCATAAACCCAGGCAGACATCCCTCCTGCATCAAGAGCTAATCTAAAATTGGAAGAGATATCTTTAACCTTGATAGTTACTCTTCGTATCTTAATTCTACTATATATAATTGTAAAAAGAAAAAATATCAAAATGAGTAAATTATAAATCAAGATCGGAAGAGCGTCGTGTAGGGAAAGAGTGTACGTACTGGTGTAGAT
>CAMTOT010000107.1 GCA_947074165.1 uncultured Bacteroidales bacterium | reverse complement strand
TCTTTATCGTGGAAATACCCCTTGGCATGAAGACGAAGCTGAAGACGGTCGCCCGGATCTATAGAGTGAAATTCATTTATAGAGAAGCTATTGTCGGCTGTTGTCTTTTTGTTCTTAGAGGGCCACCAGTCGCCCATCTCAAACATCATCTCATTCTCTATGAAATAATCGCTCATGCAGATAAGCTCTTTCTTGCGCTCTCCAGGTTCTGTATTAATCTGTGGCCTGACGTCTGAGCTTGTTACTGTGTACAAAAGGTGAGATATATTGTTTATTCCGCCTGACTTAGCCGGAGTCTTGGCAAATATTATCATCTCGTCTTTGGCACGAGTAAAGGCAACGTAAGCAAGATTCAGATTATCTATAAATGCCTGACGTTTCTCCGACATATAGTCGTCAAGATATATGGTTGAAGCCAGCTCAGTGTTGTATGTGACCGGTACAAGCGGCACAGAGTCGAAAGGAGGCATCGACGGTTCACACCAAATGATGTTTGGTTTGTCATGATCTATACTCCAACTCGCAAACGGTATTATAACAGCACGGAAGCCGAGCCCCTTTGATTTATGTACAGTCATGATACGTATTGCGTTCTGCGTATCGGGAGTAGCGATTGTTTTTGTACAGCCTCTCTCGTCCCACCATTTAAGGAAGGCAGAAAGATCGCTTGTGCCAGAATTAACCGCGTCTATTATAAGATCCTGAAAAGCCTGCGCGAAAATAAGATCTGACTTATCATCTTTTCTGATTATTCGCGAAAGAATCTTTTCTACCATATCAAAAAGATTGTTCTTCTTAAGTTCTGATACACGATCAAGAACCTCCTGCTCGAAAAGTTTTACAGCATCAGCATTTTTGCCAAACCACGAAGTAATAGCCTTTTGCATAGACAACGAGTCATCCTCATTTGGATTTAGTGTCTTAGTCTCATTGTATATAAGATTCAGGCCAACGCTCATCTCATTGAGCTTTGAGTCTGAATTATATATATATCTTAACATGCTTACAGCCATCTCTACTACAGGCGCGTTGGCAATGATAAGAGCCTCATTGGAAATCACGTCAAAATTATAATCCTTCAGTTCGGGATCATTCTTAAGAGAAAGCAGATAGTCGGCAATCAGTACA
This sequence comes from uncultured Bacteroidales bacterium, assembly GCA_947074165.1. Taxonomy (GTDB): domain Bacteria; phylum Bacteroidota; class Bacteroidia; order Bacteroidales; family JAUNSR01; genus JAUNSR01. The sequence goes on along the minus strand of CAMTOT010000107.1, from coordinate 7,839 downwards.
CCCTCGCTTTTGGTACGTACAAGTATTGCTATATCTTTCAGTTCGTATCCGGCATCACGTAAATTAATAAGAGCGTCTTTTGTCTTCTCACATGCAATCTCAGAATATTCATCATTATTTTTTGATTCGATATATTCTATTCTTACGTGACCTGCCTGGTCGGCTTTCTTTTCAGGTACATGCTGATAAGTATCCTCATAAGCTTTTATAATAGTAGAAGCGTATGGCATATCTTTCCAGCCCTCAACGCCGGCATCATCTAAAGTTTTATTGTACTTATCCTGAAGTACTATCGAAGCCTGAAGAAAGAACGCGTTGTTGAAGTCAACAATGTTTTTACAACTTCTCCAGTTTGTGTCAAGAACACAATCTTCTCTCTCTCCTGTATGATAGTCACGCAGTTTACTGTGCAACAGATTCCAGTCAGAGTTTCTCCATCTATAAATACTCTGTTTCACATCACCAACAATAAGATTGCCGAAACCGTGTGCCATAGAGTCGTCTATAAGAGGCTTGAAGTTTTCCCACTGCATACCGGATGTGTCCTGAAACTCATCTATCATAAAGTGTTGAAGACGTGTGCCTATCTTTTCATAAACGAACGGGGTATCTTTACCGTCAATAATACGGTTGAGCAGATCCGTTGTATCTGATATCAGCATTATATTATTCTCGCGTGCATATCGGCGTATGTAGTTGTCAATACTGCTTAATATGGCGAAAGCATATATATTGCCTATACTCGCTTTAGCGGAAGCATACAGTTTAAAAAAGTTCTCAAAAAGAGAAACTATCTCTGTCATTTTACGCTGAAGCCCGGCTGTAGCAGCTGTATCGATTGCTTCTTTAAGTTCTTTGGATGCGCTTTTTGCACTCCATTTCTTAGGATCCGCGCTGAAGTCAATAAATCTTTTAGACGGATATTCAACGATCTTATTATTATAATCAATGAATTTATTGAATGGAGAGCTTTTGCCGTAAGCGAAGTCAGAACATCTTAGTCCGTTGTTTTCAATTATGAGCAGAGCGTCTTTAGCTATTTGAGCAAGATTATCGGTGAAATCATCCGTTATGGATCTCATCTCTTTGATAAACTTGTATATATTTTCGTATTCGGAAGTAAATTCACGAATCTTGGCACTATTGTTTTTATACTGTTCCTTCTCAATCTCCAGCGACAGGTTAATAAGCTCTCGGCGCGGGTTCCAGTCTTTTTGGGATTCCATTTTTTCCTGCGCAAAATCAATAAGCCAGTTTAGAATATGCTTATTCTCCTTCAACTCCAGATCAGCTATCATATTGTCAATAGCCGCTATGCGTACCGACGTGGTGTCAAGCTCAATCTGATATCCTGACTGCAATCCTATCTCGCGGGTAAAAGCTCTGATAGTCTGCTGAAAGAATTTGTCGATAGTGCTGACATTGAAGTTCGAGTAGTCATGAAGTATCTCTATAAGAATTGCCCCTGCTTTCTTTCTCACCTGCTCCTCCGACATAGAAAATGTAGCCGAGAGGTCTTTATAATAATCTGAATTGATTGTATCTGTATATAATAAATTCAGTTCGGTTATGATACGCGCTTTCATCTCCTCCGTTGCTTTGTTTGTAAAAGTAACGGCGAGGATATTATTAAAAAGCGTACCTTCCGAGAATAGTAAATTCAGGTAAGTGCCTGTCAGAAGATGAGTTTTTCCCGAGCCGGCTGAAGCTCTGTAAACTGTAAGCATAAAAATTTAGTTAGATATATTACCCGATCACCTTTGTTTTATAACCTTCGGCTTTGAGTATTTCATTTACTTTCTGTTTGAAATCACCCTGAATGAGTATCTCTCCGCATCTTGATGAACCACCTGAACCACACTTCGTTTTGATAAGTTTTGCAAGCTCAGCCAGATCCTCATCCGTGCCTATATACCCCGATATCAGAGTAGCCGTCTTTCCTTTTCTTCCTTTGCGGTCTATCTCAATGCGAAGCGTTTGTTTATTATTAGACAGTTTTTCACCATCAGGCGAAACCTCTTCTTGAGGAGGAGTGCTTTGAAGCTCTTTCAGTTCCTGATCATCAGAAAAAGCCATATTTAATTTATCTTTCCAGTCTAAACCGTTCATAATATGTCAATATTTAAATTAAAATATATTTAATAGAATAACAATAAGGTCTTAAAAACGTTGTATAGGGTATAAATTTACTATATCAATCAAAATAAGAGATAAAAAAATGCTATTTTTGCATAAATTGCACTAAGAATTAATTAAAATGAACGACGATTCACAACAAATACCTGTTAAATTGCCGGAGCCTACATTACGTAGATTGCCCTGGTATTTAGCATATTTGAAACTCCAGAAAGATCAGGGAGTTGAATTCGTGTCTTCAACTCAGATATCAAAAGAAATAAATGTAGATGCCTCTCAAATAGCTAAAGATCTGTCATTTATTAATATATCAGGTAAAACCAGAGTAGGCTATGAAGTAAACTCATTGGTAGACGTACTTGAAGATTTCTTAGGATTCACAAAGACACATAAAGCATTTATATTCGGAGCCGGTAGTCTTGGTGCTGCGTTGCTGCATGACAACGGTTTGGAACAATTCGGACTTCAGATTGTAGCTGCTTTCGATGTAAACCCAAAGAAGATAAATACAGTAATAAATAATATTCCGGTATATGACCTGAAAGAGTTTGAACGATACAGAAAAGAGCTTGGGGTCAATATTGGAGTGCTTACAGTACCGGTTGATAAAGCGCAGCAGGTAGCAGATCAAATGATTGAAGGCGGACTGCGCGCTATATGGAATTTTACACCGTTTCGTATAAGAGTGCCACATGATATAGTGGTACAGAATACATCAATTTATGCTCATCTAGCTGTTATGTTTAACAGACTAAACTGTATTCAGGACTAAAAAAGCTTACATTATGAAGATTATTTGCGTAGGATGGAATTATCCTTTACACAATAAAGAGATGGATAAATCGTTTATCTCTAAAGAACCTACAATATTTCTTAAACCCGAAACCGCTCTTCTTAAAGATGGTAAACCGTTTTACATTCCCGATTTTACAGATCAGCCGGAATATGAAGCGGAGCTTGTAGTTCGTATTAACCGTTTGGGAAAAAATATCTCAGAGAAGTTCGCTTCTCGTTATTATGACTCTGTAACAGTTGGTATTGATTTTACGGCAAGAGATCTTCAGGCAAAAGCCAGAGAGAATGGCGAACCGTGGGATATTGCCAAAGGCTTTGATAATTCTGCCGTGATAGGTGAGTTTATTACTCTTCAAGACGGTATGACGGCGGATAATGTAGATTTTCATCTTGATATTAACGGAAAAACAGTGCAGAGTACAAACAGCTCTCAGATGATTTATTCAGTAGATAAGATAATCGCTTATGTCAGCCGGTTTTATACCCTGAAAACAGGAGATCTTATTTTTACCGGAACACCTGCCGGGGTAGGTGGTGTAAAAGAAAATGATCATTTTGAAGGCTATATCGGAGATATAAAGCTGCTTGATTTTCAGGTTCTTTGATATCTGAAGTGCTAATGCTCTGAGAAATGCTTATATATTATTTATGTCAGACAAATTATTCTCTTTTATAACATTACTAATATGCCTGGTAATGGCTCTTATTCCCGGGAAGACTCCGGCTACTGTAAATAAATTGCAGACAGGAGCGCATTTTTTTGCAGATGAATCAAAATTAGCGCAGGGAAGATGGGTCAGAATATCAGTGACAGAGACCGGAGTTTATCAGATTACAGACGATGAGCTTTTTAAAATGGGGTTTTCAGATCCCGCTAAGGTCGGAGTATTTGGTTTTGGAGGGAATATATTAACAGAAGATTTTTCAAAAGGGCATATTGATGATCTGCCTGAGGTACCTGTCTATCGCGATAACGCGAAATCACGAATTCTTTTTTTTGCAAAAGGTCTTGTCAGTTGGGAAAGAAACAGCCGTCAGGGCGGTTATGTGCATACTAATAACTATTATGCCAATAACGCATGTTACTTTTTATATCAAAAGTCTGAAGCACAAAAAGGGATGACCGAAGTCTCATCGTATGCAAATTATGATCTGACTTGTAATGAGTTTGACGATTATTTTGTACATGAGCAAGATATTGAAAATATAGGAGGAACGGGCAGGGAGATGTATGGAGAGTCTTTCATATACACCCGAAGCCGTAACTTTGCCTTTAATATACCAGGAGTAACATCCGACGACGCGCGTATATATGTCAACTTTATCGCGAAAAATTCAAAAAGCTCAGTTCTTGAAGGCTACCTAAACGGTACAAGCATATTCAGCGGCAATGTAGCTATGATTGGATCTGATAAATATCAGTTTGCCCAGGCGTCAACAATCAATACACTTATATCTTTAAACGGGAGAGCTGACAATACGCTTACGCTTACTTATTCTCCCGGCACTGGTGTCGCGTCTCTCGCGATGCTTAATTATATACGTCTCAATGTAAAGAGAGAACTACAGCTATACGGTACTCATACTATTTTTCGCAACAGCATAACGGAAAGCAGACATGCTCGTTTTGTAATATCCGGATTTAATTCCACTCAGATGGTCTGGGATGTTACAACAGCTCACTGCCCCTATATGCAGCAGATAACTGATGTAGACGGTACATCCGGATTTGTTCCCGCGGAACTTGGTCTGAGAGAATATGTAATAGTAAATAAGAGTTCAACCTTCCCATCCGTAATCAGTCACGGTGTCGTGGCTAATCAGAATCTACACGCCCTGCCTCAGACCGACATGGTTATTGTTGTCGCGCCTAAACTTATAAGCTATGCTAACGAGCTGGCAGAATACAGACGTGCTAATGACGGACTATCAGTTCACGTCGTTACTCCTCAACAGATTTACAATGAGTTCTCATCCGGCACCGCCGATGCTACAGCTATTCGTCTGTTTATGAAAATGTTTTATGACCGAGGTCAGGCAGACGGTTCTACTCCTAAGTATTTATTGCTGTTTGGCGACGGGGCTAATGACAATCGCTTTAAAAACTCTTCGGCATGGACCTCTTCTATAAGAGAGAATATGCTCATCACATATCAGTCGCAAACATCTTTGAATGAAACAGAATCGTATGTGTGCGATGATTATTTCGGTTTCCTTGACGACAACGAAGGGGGCAAAACAGATAATCTCGGCAATCTGTCTTTGAATAGTGATTATGTAGATATTGGCATAGGCAGATTGCCTGTCAGAAATGCATCTGAAGCAAAGACTGTGCTTACTAAAATCCTTAATTATTCTAACAATACAGAAGTTGGTAAATGGAAAAATCAACTCGTGTTTCTTGCAGACGACGGAGATAATAACACTCATATGCGTCATGCCGATTCAATGACAATGATTGTAAAGAATACGGGTCATAAAGAGTTTCTTTCCAATAAAATTTATATCGATGCATTCAAACGTGAATCATCTTCATCAGGCTATACCTATCCGGCAGCGAGAAAGTCATTTTTTGATAATCTTAATCAGGGTGCTATTCTTGTCAATTACGCGGGGCATGGTAGTACTACAGCACTTACCGGGGAAAAAGTATTCAATATAAATGATGCAGCCGAACTTAATATGAAGCGATTGCCTATATGGGTGACTGCTACCTGCGACTTTAGCCGATTTGATGATGTAAATACATCTGCCGGGGAAACCCTGATTCTTAATCCGCAGGGGGGAGCTATCGCTATGTTTACTACAACGAGGGTCGTTTACTCAGACGGGAATCTGAGAATAAATGCCAGACTTATACAGAATATTTTCTCAAAAAATAATGACGGTACGAGAAATCGCCTTGGTGATGTGATGCGTCTGTCTAAAAGGGCTTTGGGTAGTGATTCAAATAAACTAAACTTTGTATTGCTTGGCGATCCCTCTATGACTATGGCGTACCCTGCCCACCGGATGGAGATTACTCATATTAATGATGAAGAGGTTACTCAGGAGCCGGTTATGATTAAAGCTCTCAGTACAGTTAAGATGAAGGGTAGAGTGTTGGAGCTTACCGGCAATGGTACCGCGACCGACTTTACCGGATTTGTGCAGCCAACGGTTTTTGACAGTGAGGAGACTATTACAACACTTGATAATATCGGTACGGGCAATCCATTTGTTTATAAAGACAGAAACAAGCGTCTTTTCTCAGGGAGAGACAGCGTAATAAACGGAGAATTTGAGTTCTCATTTATCGTGCCTAAAGATATAAGCTATTCAAATAAAAGCGGTATGGTAAACCTTTACGCTTATTCTAATGACAAGAGAGAGGCACAGGGTTATTACGAAAACATAACGGTAGGCGGCACAGAAGATAATATTGAAGAAGATAATAACGGCCCGGAAATAAAAGCTCTATATCTGAATTTGGAGACATTTAAAGACGGAGATGTCGTTAATACTACGCCGTATCTTTATGCTTATGTTGAGGATGAGACAGCGATAAACGCGTCGGGTATATCAATAGGACACGATATAACTGCTACATTCTACGGTCCTGACGGCACAATAAAACACACTCTTAATAACTATTATATGAGTGAAACCGGGTCAACAGGCAGTGGTACCATTCAGTTTAGCGTGCCTGAACTAACACCGGGCGAATATACAATGGAGCTCAAAGTGTGGGATGTCCATAACAATTCATCAGTGCGATATATCTCTTTTGTCGTTAAGAGTGATGCCAGACCGGTACTGATAGATCTGACAGTAAGCCGTAATCCGGCTAAAGACTACGCGCGTTTTCTGCTTTATCATAGCTTCCCTGAAACAAATATGAGTGTCAGAATACAGGTTTATACTCAGATGGGACAATGTGTATGGCAGAATGAGACTAAGGGCTCATCAGAATTTATGTCTTCTTTACCAATAGAATGGGATCTTACCAACAGCGCAGGTTCCCGTGTGCAGCCAGGCATATATATTTACAGAGCTTCAGTATCTGCCGATGGCAAAAATTATGTAAGTAAGAGTAAAAAACTAATAGTTGTTAAGCAATAAATATACACTACAGCCGTTTTATCTACGTGGTTGTGAGTGATATTACAATTACCACAATATTATATTGAGAGTATTAAATCGCTTTTTTATGAAAAAAATATATACAGGAGCAATCTCCGCATTTACATTACTGCTTATTTCTTCTCCCGCTTATTCTCAAACTGACAGCGATTTGGAAGCATTCAACCCTATTCAGACGGGGGTTACCTCTTTGGGCATAGCGCCGGATGCGAGAGGTGGCGGTATGGGTGATATAGGAGCTGCGACCGATCCTGACGTGAACTCTCAATTCTGGAACCCGGCTAAATATGCTTTCGCGTATTCACCTGCAGGGTTTTCATTCTCTTATACACCATGGCTTAGAAAACTTGTAAGTGATATTAATCTTGCGTATTTGGCAGGTTATTATAAAATAGGCAGCAGCGAGATGCAGGCTATAAGCGCGTCACTTAGATATTTCTCTTTAGGAGAGATAACTATTACAGATGATAACGGAGACGCTACAGACGCTATAAATCCATATGAAATGGCTATAGACCTGGGTTACTCGCGTATGCTTTCAGAGAAATTCTCTATGGGTGTCGTGTTCAGGTATATCTACTCAAATCTTTCATACAGTAGTAGTGAAGATGTATCACCCGCAAGCGCTTTCGCTGCCGATATAGCCGGATATTACACTACATATCCTATTATAGGGCGCAATGAATGTCAGTTCTCACTTGGTTTTAATATTTCCAATATCGGATCGAAGGTCTCTTATGACGGAGGCGAGACATCTGCTTTTCTTCCTACAAATCTGAAAGTGGG
>CAMTOT010000106.1 GCA_947074165.1 uncultured Bacteroidales bacterium | reverse complement strand
ATCTACACCAGGACGTACACTCTTTCCCTACACGACGCTCTTCCGATCTCGAAAGCTTTTTTTTGTATCTATATATTATGATATTCGTTTTTCTGAATCTGCAATACTTATATTTTCATTAAATCTCTGAAAATGTCAAACATTATATCTATTTCTTTGCGCGACGCGGTCTGATTGAGCTCTATTATGCCGATATCTTTAAGAAGAGTGAAGTTTATATATCCAGAATCATTTTTCTTGTCGTGTGTCATATATTCATATAAACGGTCGTAATCTTTGCAGCCGAAATATACAGCTCCATAGTTAATTCTTACAAATTCCGCAGTCAGCATTAATATATCCTTAGGGAAGCTACAGTGGCGGTGAGAAAGTATTAGTTCACATACTACTCCCCACGCTACAGCATAGCCGTGAAGTACAGGTTTGTTATCTTCAAGCATCATGCTTTCGAAAGCATGTCCTACCGTATGTCCGAGATTAAGAGCTTTGCGTAATCCCTTTTCGAAAGGATCCTCTTCGACTACTTCTCGTTTAACATTTACCGACTCCTCAAGAAGAGACAAAAGATGTATGTTATCGCGGCTCCTTATATCGTAATTAATTAGTTTATTAAATATCTCGTTGCTGCTGATAAGTCCGTGTTTTATCATTTCGGCATATCCTGAAAGGAGGTTGTCGTTATCGAGTGTAGCAAAGAATTCAGTCGAGATGATTACGGCATAAGCAGGGCAGAATACACCTATCTCATTTTTAAGACCGTTGAAATTTATACCTGTTTTGCCCCCTACAGCCGCATCTACAGCTCCGAGAAGAGAAGTGGGTACATTTATAAAATTAATGCCTCTTTTGAATGACGCTGCCGCAAATCCACCAAGATCGGTTATCATTCCTCCCCCCAGATTAATCATAAGTGAACGTCGTGTGGCTCCTGTCGTGCTGAGTTCCATCCAGACCTTGCTTATAGACTCTATATCTTTGGCTGTGTCTCCTGCCGGAATCGTTATCACGTGAGCCTTCGAATTGAGAATGAAATCTTTTATCTTTAAAGCGCATTGAGCGAAAGTGTTTTCGTCTGTAAGCACGTAAAGTTTATCATAACTTATTTCGCCGATTATCCCGGCCAGCTTTTCAGCTACGTTATCTGTGAATGCTATAATCTGTTGAGCCATATATTATCTGCATTGTTTTAAAATACTTATTATTTGCGGAAGCTTATCATATAGTTCTTCCATTCCGGTCAGTACAATATCAGCTCCGGCCTCATATAGTACACTGTCATCCATAGGTCCGGTATTAACCGCTATTGTAAATATTCCGGCTTCTGAAGCCGCTTTTACACCCAAAGGTGCATTCTCTATCACTATAGCCTCAAATGGTTGTACACCCGCCTTTTTAAGCCCCATAAGGTATGGCTCCGGATTGGGTTTGCCATATTTCACATCGTGAGCTGTAACCATTCTTTCTTTTACGAAAATGCCGGGGAAATTCAACTCAAGTTTTCCTATTAAAGATTCCTGACCTGAGCCTGTCACTAATACAGGAATCAACCCTTCATCTTTTACTAAATAGAGAACTTCCGGTGCGCCCGGCATGACCGGGGCAGGTCCGAGTTCTGTGAAATATTTGGTCTTGATCGTATATATCTCTTTTGCTTCTGTGTCGTCAGCATCTCTTTCGAATCCGCGTCTGATTAATTGCTTTATAGTATTTCTTCCGGTTTGTCCTTCATAGAGATAAAACTCTTCAAGTGTACACTCAATGCCAAGTTCGGATATGGATCTCTCCCATGCTATGCAGTGATTCTTCATAGAGTCATAGAGCACACCGTCCATATCAAATAACACACTTTTTAAATCGAGAGTTTTATAACCTCTTCTTTTTAAAAAGTTTCTTACAATTTTTTCCATCCTACTACCTTTTGATAAAAGATTAACAAAATATAATCCTCAAAAACAAAAATATATAAAAAAAACGAGAGCATCTCAATATTAATAAATTGAGATACTCTCGTCTATACTATTTAATCACTCAGGATCTATTTAGATACGTGCTTTGATCGCTTTGGTAGCTTCTTCATAACCCGGTTTCTCAAGAAGCGCAAACATATTCTTTTTATATGCTTCTACACCCGGCTGATCAAATGGATTAACCTCAAGCATATACCCGCTTATACCGCAAGCGCGCTCGAAGAAATATATCATCTGCCCAAGATTATACTCATCAACTTTCTCTATAGAAACTTTCATATTTGGTACTCCTCCATCTACGTGAGCAAGTCTTGTTCCCAGTTCTGCCATTTTATTAACTTCATCGATACCTTTTCCGGCAAGGAAGTTTAGACCGTCAAGGTCGGCAGCGTCCGTAGGAATGGCAAGTGAACGGCTTGGTTTCTCAACAGAAATTACTGTTTCGAAGATTGTGCGTTCTCCCTCCTGTATCCATTGTCCCATCGAGTGAAGGTCTGTAGAGAAATCTACGGCAGCAGGGAAGATACCTTTACCGTCTTTTCCTTCACTTTCACCGTATAGCTGTTTCCACCATTCTCCGAAATAGTGAAGTTTTGGATGATAATTTACAAGTATTTCAATTTTTTTGCCGCTTCTGTAAAGCGCGTTTCTTGCAGCAGCATATTTAGCGGATAGATTGTTTTCAAAAGCTGTATCTGTGCCTGTTGCTTTCTCCATATCGGCTGCGCCCCTAAGAAGAGTGGCAATATCAAAACCTGCTACAGCAATTGGTAGAAGACCTACAGGGGTAAGTACAGAGAAACGTCCTCCAACGTTGTCAGGTATGATAAATGTTTTATACCCTTCCTGGTCAGCAAGCGTGCGTAAAGCACCTCTCGATGCGTCTGTAACTGCTACAATACGTTCTTTAGCGCCCTCTTTGCCAACTTTGTCTTCAAGAGCTTTTTTCAGAAGACGGAAGGCTATTGCCGGCTCTGTTGTAGTGCCTGATTTAGATATATTTATAAGACCGAAAGATTTGTCTTCAAGTGTCTCAAGTAGTTCGCTAAGGTAGTCTTCTCCAATGTTCTGACCCGCATAAAGAACAACAGGCGCTTTGCGATCTTTTTTTAGTAAATCAAAACTGTTTGATAAAGCATCGTTAACTGCTTTTGCTCCAAGGTAGCTTCCTCCGATACCGATTACTACTACAACTTCGCATAGCGACTGAAGTTTAGCTGCTGTAGCTTTAATATCTTCTACAAGTTCTGATGATACCTGTGAAGGCAAATTTACCCATCCAAGAAAATCATTTCCTTTTCCCTTTCCGTTTTCCAGCAACTCATTGCACTCAGCTGCATTTGCAGCCATAGCATTAATTTTATCCTCTGTGATAAAAGGATAAACAGATTCAAGACATAATTTCATAAGTACTTTATTAGTGTGTGTAGTATTAATATAAAAAATAACCCCATAGCCAAAAGGAGATCTTTTCGCTATGGGGCTTATTATATGTTGCTTATCTAAGCACTTCGCTTAGTTGTTTAACCTGCATATAAGGAGACATCTTTTTGTACAATATATTGTACACTGTGTCTAAAATAGGCATATTAACGTTGTATTGCTGGTTGATCTCCATTATACATTTAGTACCATAATATCCTTCAGCTATCATCTCCATCTCAATTTGGGCTGTTTTAACTGAATATCCTTTGCCTATCATTGTACCAAACATATGATTACGGCTGAACTTTGAATAAGCAGTCACCAGTAAATCGCCTAAATATACAGAGTCATTGATGTTTCTTTCCATTGGATTTACTGTCTGCACAAATCGGTTAAGCTCTTGTATAGCGTTAGATACAAGTACAGCCTGGAAATTGTCTCCATATTTCAGACCGCTGCATATACCTGCTGCTATGGCGTAAACATTTTTCAGAACAGCACCATATTCTATCCCTGCTACATCTTCGGATGTCGTAGTAGTAAGATAGCTGCTTTTTAGGAAATCAGCGAAGGCAGTTGCTTTCTCCTGATTTTTACACCCGACTGTAAGATATGATAATCTTTCGTATGCAATCTCTTCTGCATGACATGGTCCTCCGAGAACCGCGATGTTCTCATCCGGAACCTTATATGTCTTTTGCAGGTACTCTGTGATGATCATATTTTCATCAGGGACAATACCTTTTATAGATGTCACAATAAACTTATCTGACATCTTTGCTCTAAGCTTTTTAAGGTGAAGCTTAAGATATGGTGATGGTGTCGCAAAAATAAGGGTATCCGACTTTTTTACAATCTCATTAAGATTAGTACTGAAAAATATATTGTCAATATCAAACTTAACGCTCGAAAGATATGCAGGGTTATGACCAAGACGACGGAATTCTTCAATCCTATCGTTACGACGCATATACCAGTTTATCTTATCTGTATTGGTCATTACCATTTTTGCTATTGCCGTAGCCCAGCTTCCGCCACCTATGATAGCTACCCGTCCAGGTATTTTCATACGAAAATATTATTTATTGTCTCGACTTTGTGTTTAAACAAACTTCTCAAATCGTTTGTTCAGACACAAAATCGAGTACTTTTAGTTTCACTTAGCTCCGTCAATCCACTGCTGTACAGTGTCCTGAGTCGGATTTGTTAGCTCCAGTTTATATTTCTTATTCAGTCCGCAAAGTTCCTGATGAAGTTTTCCTGCTACTGCAGCGGCAAGATCTTCTATCGTAAGATAGCCTGCTTTCTGTATTACAGCAACCCATTCTTCTGTTACGCCTGCCTCTGTGTATTTAGAAACAGCATCTCTTTTAACCGTTTTTTCAGGACGCATCTGAGGGAAGAATAGTACTTCCTGGATAGCCGCCTGACCTGTCATTAGCATAACAAGTCGGTCCATACCGATACCCATACCTGAAGTCGGTGGCATACCATACTCAAGAGAGCGAACAAAATCCATATCGATAAACATCGCTTCATCATCGCCTTTTTCGCTCAGTTTAAGCTGATCCTGGAATCTGCCAAGCTGGTCAATCGGGTCATTAAGTTCTGAATACGCGTTACATAATTCTTTTCCGTTCACCATAAGCTCAAAGCGCTCGGTAAGTTCCGGATTAGTTCTGTGGCGTTTACAAAGAGGTGACATCTCGATAGGGTAGTCTGTGATAAATGTAGGCTGAATATAGTTGCCTTCACACTTCTCACCAAAGATCTCGTCAATAAGTTTTCCTTTGCCCATTGTCTCGTCAGCCTCGATGCCAATCTCTTTACAGAATGATCTCAGTTCATCTTCTGATTTGCCGGTAATATCAAAACCAGTGAAATCTATAATTGCCTGGGTCATTGTTTTGCGCGCGAATGGAGCTCTGAAACTTATAATATTTTCTCCGACTTTTACATCGGTCGTACCGTTTACATCAAGACATATCTTTTCAAGCATTCTTTCTGTAAACTCCATCATCCAATTGTAATCTTTATAAGATACGTATATCTCCATACAAGTGAATTCCGGATTGTGAGTTCTGTCCATACCTTCATTACGGAAGTTTTTAGAGAACTCATAAACACCCTCAAATCCGCCAACTATAAGACGTTTCAGGTAAAGTTCATTTGCAATACGAAGATATAATGGTATATCAAGCGCATTGTGATGAGTTATAAATGGTCTAGCCGAAGCTCCGCCCGGTATTGATTGAAGGATCGGAGTCTCAACCTCCATGTATCCGCGACCGTTGAAGAACTCGCGCATTGAAGTATAAACTTTATTTCTTTTAATGAAAATATCCTTTACACCTTCGTTTACTACAAGGTCAACGTAACGCTGACGATATCTCATTTCAGGATCTTCAAATGCATCATATGCTACTCCGTCTTTGTATTTTACAATCGGAAGCGGCTTGATAGATTTTGCAAGTACGGTAAGTTCCTCTGCGTGAATCGAAATTTCACCCATTTGCGTGCGGAATACATAACCTTTTATACCAATGAAATCGCCAATATCAAGAAGTTTCTTGAATACTACATTATACATGTCTTTATCTTCACCGGGGCATAGATCATCTCTTGAGATATAAACCTGGATTCTGCCTTCGGAATCCTGAATCTCAACAAATGAGGCTTTACCCATGATACGGCGGCTCATGATACGTCCTGCTATACTAACTTCGCGGCGTTCCGCGTCGTCTTGAAATGTCTCTTTTATTTCGTTTGAATACCCCGTTACAACGTATTCAGCTGCAGGATAAGGCTCGATACCCAACTTGCGCATCTCCTCAAGTGAGTTTCTTCTGATAATCTCCTGTTCGCTTAATTCTAATAGGTTCATCTGATTTTTATTTGCAAATTTCTGCAAAACTACAAAAAATCAGATAATAATCATATCGCACTGACAGGAAATTACTGCTCACATAGCATTTTGATGCATAAATTGTAATATAACATCTTTATTTTAGCCGTTATGCGCTAAAAGGTTGTGTAATAGTATAATTTGACGTACCTGTTTTGGCGTATTCCATTAATCCGTTTCTGTCCAATATGTCTATATGTCTGGAATCATAGTCAATAATACCTCTGCTTTGCATATCATTGAGTGTTGCCAGAAACGAACTTCTCTGTACTCCGAAATATGTATATAAATCTTTTGGACGACAGTATATCTTTATGTTTTTTGCCTTTTTCTCTGTATACGTCAATATCCATGAAGCCAGCTTTTTGCTTACGTCCTGAGTCGCAAATGTATCAAATGCCTCAAATAGTTTCTGAGATTTGCTTGAAGTCATGTTTAGCATATTCATAAGACATATGTCATTTGCCTGCATTATGGAGATGAGTGTGGCTTTATCTATTGACATTACGCCACTCACTCCAACAGAATATACATCTACAGGGTGTGCGGTATGAGAGCCGAAAATGAAATTCGGAGATATAACCATTGGTGCGTCAAACTCCTCAATGATTGCGATGTTGTGAGCTTCATTTATACACTCGCTACGAATTCTGCCGGATGCTAAGAATTTGATGTTTCTACATGGTTCGTCGCGGAATACGATTTTTTCACCATCCTGATACTTGAAGAATGAAAACTTAGTTTTCTCAATTACTTCCGTAAGACTACTTCTGCTTACTCCCGAAAAAAACGGGATGTTCATTAACAATTCAAAAATGTCGTTCATGCCCTAACTATTATTATCTGGTTATTCAATAAATTCAACATTAACTAAACAATTTTATCCTAAAAAATGTTCTTAAAATGTCTTGTTATTTTTAATTTATTAACTTTGCCCTTGTTAAAACGTATATTTATGAACTTAATATTCAACATTCAGGAAGTTTTAAGTGCTACAATGGTACTTTTCGCGGTTATTGATATTACCGGGCTTACTCCAATCTTAATTGAGCTGCAACGTAAAAATGGTCCTATCAGTGCATCAAAAGCATCAATCTTTTCGTTTATAACGATGATGGCTTTTCTGTTCTTAGGTGATATGTTGCTGAAACTCTTCGGTGTAGATGTGTCTTCTTTTGCTGTGGCAGGGGCATTGATATTGTTTTTAATGGCTATTGAGATGATTCTTGGCATTGAAATATTTAAGTTTGACGGTCCTTCAGGATCAACGACAATTGTACCTGTCGTCTTCCCGTTTATAGCTGGAGCTGCTTCATTTACAACACTACTTTCTTTGCGTGCAGAATACAATATTCTTAATATAGTTTTGGCAGTTATTATAAATCTTATTATAGTATATCTGGTGATTAAGAATATGTACTTGCTTGAGAAACTGATAGGTAAAGGTGGTATATATGTGCTCCGTAAGTTCTTCGGTATCATTCTGCTTGCTATATCAGTGAAGCTATTTACTTCAAATCTCGCGTCACTTTTGTAGAGTATTAATCCTTGATTATTTTTATTTATAGTATTACCTGAAATTATCAAAATATATAAAGTCAGAACAGTAATTGTAAAGTCTGTTCTGACTTTATTTTTTTAACAACATTGGTATTAATGTTTAATTTAAGGAATAATATGATAATTAACAGATTCTGAAATTATCATGATAATTTTACATTATCTTTTTCCTGATTGTCAAATACCTCATTTTCATCAATATTATCTTCTTCAATATCATCATCTATGCATGAGACTTCATCCGCAGGCCCTTTGTGACGAAAATATATAGCACCGGTAAATCCCGCAATAGCTCCGCTTAAATGTCCTTCCCATGAGATTTTAGGATCAATGTATTCAGTTACCGGCAGTAGACTCCAAAAGAGAGAACCATATATAAATACTATTATAAGAGCCAGTGCTGATAGTCTTGCGTTCTTTCTGAATACACCGCTGAAGAATATATAAAATGCCAAAGCATATATCACACCAGATATGCCTATGTGATAAGAGTCTCTCCCTAAAAGCCATGTTAGAATACCCGAAAGTAAAAACATACTAAAAAGTACACTGTTTGCAATCTCTTTATAGAAATAGTATAAAGCCCACGATAATATCAGAAATGAAGGAGTATTGGCTATAAGATGTTTGTAATCACCATGTATAAATGGAGAAAGAAGTATACCATGACTGCCGTAAATATTTCTTGGCAAGATACCCAGGTTGTGATAGTTTATGTTGAATTCAATCAGGACTATCTCTATAATCCATAGTATAATCGTAATGATTAATGGTATTACTATGGATAATCTAACTCTTTTAAGGTCTGTTTTCATTTGTATTTCGTTTTTCTAAATATACATACATTTATTTTATTGAAAATATTTTTGTGTATTTACAGAACTATTTAAATAAATTATTGTTTATTTAGTAGATGATGTTTAAAATGAATTGAAAATTAACCAAACACTGCTTTTGAGCAGTAAAAATCACTAATGTTTTTTAGATAATAAATTCATCTGAAGTTTTATTTTAATTGCGTTGAGTTTTGTAAATTTTGTAATAGATCGGAAGAGCGTTGTGTAGGGAAAGAGTGTACGTCCTGGTGTAGATCTAGGTGGTCGCCGTTGCATTA
>CAMTOT010000105.1 GCA_947074165.1 uncultured Bacteroidales bacterium | reverse complement strand
CGGCATACGAGAGAATGAGCGGTGACTGGAGTTAAGACGTGTGCTCTTCCGATCTCAACAAATGGTTGAGAAATATAATTCAGACCCTGAAAAAGGTGATATGACCAGAAAACAATATGCAATAAAGCTTTCGAAAAACGACCCGACATTTGTCCCTTGGTTATTTGATTTTGAGCAAAATGAGCAAAGAAGTGATCTATCAACCGGGATGAGTAAACCATTGTATGATGCATTTTCAAATTGGATTGACATTTATGATAATTATTAATATCTAATCAATGATTATAATAGACTGGCTTATAGGTATATTAAACAGATATCCTGAATGTGCGGTATTTCTTTCGGTTGGCATAGGTTTTTTTGTAGGTAAGATAAAATTCGGATTCTTCTCTCTTGGTACTGTTGCCAGCGCATTACTTGTAGGATTACTTGTAGGACAATTAGGTATCAACGTACCTGGACCTATACGTTCTGCATTTTTCTTGTTGTTCTTATTCACAACCGGGTATGCTGTAGGACCACATTTCTTTAAAAGTGTATCAGGCAATGGAATAAAACAAGTACTCTTTGCTCTATGTGTTTGTTTCTTATGTTTTATTTCAGTTCTTGTAATATCTAAAATTGCAGGATATAATGCAGGTCAGGCTGGAGGTCTTTTTGCGGGAGCACAGACAATATCCGGTGCATTGGGTGTAGTTCCGGAAACGATATCTCAGACTGATGGATTGTCGGACCAGGAAAAAGAATACATGATTGGATTTGTCCCGGTCTGCTACTCTATCACGTATATTTTCGGGGCAGCCGGTTCTGCTTTTATCCTAAGTATATTAGGACCACGTATGCTCGGAGGGTTGAATAAAGTGAAAAGCGAAGTAAAAAAGATGGAGTCTGAAATGGGAGAGAGCCATGTTACTGACAATTCTCCTGAGATATTTAATGCTCTTCGCCCAGTTACCTTCAGAGCTTACCATGTTACCAACGAATGGTTTGATGAAAAAGGTAGAACAGTAGCTGATATTGAACTTAAGTTACTGAATAAAGAAGATCGATTATTCGTAGCAAGGGTAAGACACCAGAATGTGATAAGCTATGTCACACCAGAAACTGTAATTTACAAAGAAGATGATATTGTATTAAGTGGTAGAAGGGAACACTCTATGGATAGTGAGCCTTTTATTGGGCCAGAGATTGCAGACTTCGACCTTTTAAATTTCCCTGCGTCGACACTTCCTATTATGATAAATAAAAAAGGAGTTGCTGGTTTCTCTGTTCTACAGCTTCTTTTAGAGCCGTATATGTATGGAGTAAGCATCGGGAAACTTACAAGAGCATCTATAAATGTAAAAATTCGCCCAGGCACAATATTGGAGGATAAGGATATAATTGAAATAACCGGTATTCCCTCTGACGTAGATAGGGCCGCTAAGAAAATCGGATATGTAGACAGACCAACTAATGTTACTGATATAATATTTTTATGTCTCGGCATTGTTTTCGGTATATATTTTGGTTCATTAATGATTAAAGCCGGTAAAATACCTATTAGCCTTGGCTCAAGCGGAGGTGTACTTCTTTCCGGATTATTTCTTGGATGGTTGCGTTCTAAAAGACCAACCTATGGAAAGATTCCCGATTCTGCCGTGTGGTTATTAAGAAATTTAGGGCTAAGTATGTATGTTGCAATAATCGGTATATCTGCGGCTCCAAGTTTTGGATCTTCCCTTTCTGAGCTCGGATTCAGTATTCTTGCATATGGAGCAATTGCTACTTCAGTACCATTATTCGGAGGTATATTATTAGGAAAATATGTTTTTAAATTTCAATCTCCGATAATACTGGGATGCGTTGCTGGATCACGAACAAGCACACCTTCTCTTGGTGCTATTACCGAACAACTTAACAGCGATCTTCCTACTTTAGGATATTCTCTAACATATGCGGTAGGTGTTGTAGTAAATCTTATATCAGCTTTGATTATAGTTTTATTCTTTATGTAATCTATTTTAAGTTTATTCATTTACAACGTAGATGTGTTGAGCAGATAATTATTGTTATTTTTGTGCAGGCAGTTCATATAATATGCACTGCCTGCATAATTTTTATAGGCAATAATGGACAAAAACAATAAAGCGAAAGATATTTTAAATATAGACTTAGATAATCAAGAGTTTCAGACTCTGTATAATCTTATCCAAAATACCAGCCAATCGGTTTTCCTTACGGGAAAGGCCGGCTGTGGTAAATCGACATTTCTAAAGTTTATATGCAGTAATACCCGAAAAAAATTTGTCGTTCTTGCGCCTACAGGAGTTGCGGCTATCAATGTAGATGGCGCTACTATACACTCTTTTTTCAAACTTCCATTTCGACCGATGCTTCCGGAAGATGAAAACTTAAGTCTTGAAAAAGGTAAAATCTTCGAGTTTTTCAAATACACAAAAGAACAGAGGGCACTTATTAAAAACGTCGAACTCATAATTATAGATGAAATATCAATGGTTCGTGCTGATACAATTGATGTAATAGACAGATTATTACGTGTATTTTCAAAAAATATGAAAGTGCCATTCGGTGGCAAACAACTTCTTTTTGTAGGTGATATATTTCAGCTTGAGCCTGTAGTTACAAGAGATTCAAAAGATATTTTGTCAAAGTTCTATCCGAATCCATTCTTTTTTAGTGCAAATGTCTTTAAGAGCATTAATCTTGTGCCTATTGAATTAAAAAAAGTATACAGACAAAATGATATAGCTTTTATTTCTATTCTTGACCGGATACGAATAAATAATATATCCGGAACTGATCTTACATTTATAAACAACAGATATATAAAAGGATGCAGTGAAAGTATAAATTTTTCTATGACACTGGCTACAAGAAAAGAAAAAGTAAATACAATCAATACTACTCATCTAAATAAGATAGAGGAACCGGAATTTACATTTCTAGGAGATATAAAAGGTGATTTCCCGGAAAGTTCATTACCCACAGAGAAAGATCTGATAATAAAAAAAGGTGCACAAATAATATTTATAAAAAATGATTATCAGAAAAGATGGGTAAACGGGACTATCGCATGCATACATGATATTTCAGAAGATGGAATAAAAGTCAGATTAGAGAGTGGAGATATATTTAAAGTAGAGCCCGAATCTTGGAGAAATATAAAGTACACTTATAATGAAAAAGAGAAACGGATAGAAGAAACAGAATTGGGTGTTTTTATACAATATCCGATAAGGCTTGCATGGGCCATCACTATACATAAAAGCCAGGGACTTACTTTCAATAATGTAATTATAGATCTTGAAGGAGGAGCATTTTCGGGAGGACAAACATACGTTGCACTCTCAAGAGCAACATCTTTAGAGGGAATCACATTAAAACAACCGGTAAGACAGTCTGATATATTTATTAATCAGGATATTGTTAAGTTTAGTCAGACTTTCAATAACACAGCTATTATTGAAAATGCTTTAAAACAAGCCAATACTATAAAATATTATAAAGACACTGTAATTGACTTTGACAAAGGTAATTTCGAATCAATGTTGGATAACTTTTTTAAAGCTATTCATTCAAAATACATTATCGAACAGCCATTGATAAAAAGATATATACGCAAGAAACTTAATATAATTAATAATCTAAAGGTGCAGATTAAAAGACTTAAGAAAGAACTTTCAGAGCAAAGACTAATATTAAATGATCTCGCAAAAGAGTATTATCTTATGGGCAATGAGTGTGTTACAAAAGCAAACGATCTTAATGCCGCACTAAGGAACTTTGATAAAGCACTTAGGCTTAATCCTAAATACATAGATGCACTTGTTAGAAAAGGGGTGACTCTTTATGATATGGAAAAGTATTATGAAGCTATGTTATGCCTTAACAAAGCTGTGTCTTTAAGCCCCGTTAATTTTAAAGCATTGTATAATAGAGGTAAGGTACGTGCAAAACTTAATGACCACGAGTCTGCTCTTAGTGATTTTTTTAATGCGATGGCTATTAAGCCTGCAAATGTCACTCTTCATAACCGCATCGCAGACTCTTACAAAGCTCAGGGAAACAACGATCTTTGTGAAAAGCACCGTCTTATAGCTGAAAATATTAGAAATAATAACAGTAATAAATATACCATATAAAAAAAGCTGTCTGATTAATTCAGACAGCTTTTTTTATATGGTATATACTTATCAATCATTCATAGATAGGAGTAGCTCCTGATTATTACGAGTATTCTCCATTCGTTTTCTGATAAAATCCATTGCTTCAAATGAGTTCATATCAGAAAGATATCTCCGAAGAATCCACATACGGTTTAATGTATCTTTATCAAGCAGTAAGTCATCTCTACGTGTACTTGATGATTGAATGTCTACAGCCGGGAATATACGTTTATTAGAAAGTTTTCTATCAAGCTGAAGCTCCATATTACCTGTACCCTTAAACTCTTCAAATATAACTTCATCCATTTTGGAACCCGTTTCAATAAGGGCAGTAGCAATAATAGTAAGACTTCCGCCGTTCTCAATATTACGCGCAGCACCAAAGAAACGCTTAGGATGTTGCAATGCATTAGCATCAACACCACCGGAAAGAACTTTCCCTGATGCAGGAGCCACCGTATTAAATGCTCTTGCAAGACGTGTTATTGAGTCTAGCAAAATAACAACATCATGGCCGCACTCAGTAAGTCGTTTCGCTTTTTCGAGCACCATATCAGCAACTTTCACATGTCTCTCTGCCGGCTCATCAAATGTAGAAGAAATTACCTCTGCATTTACACTACGAGCCATGTCTGTAACCTCTTCAGGACGTTCATCTATAAGAAGTATAATCATATAAACTTCAGGATGATTATATGAAATCGCATTTGCTATATCCTTAAGCAATACAGTTTTACCTGTTTTTGGCGGAGCTACAATCAGAGCTCTCTGACCTTTACCTATAGGAGAGAACATATCAACAACTCTCGCTGATAACGAGTCGTTATATCCTTTTGTAAGATTAAATTTCTGATCTGGAAAAAGAGGCGTAAGATGTTCAAAAGGGACACGATCTCTTACATATTCCGGAGAACGACCATTTATTTTATCGACCTTAATAAGAGGAAAATATTTTTCACCCTCCCTCGGTGGTCTTATTGGGCCCTCTACTACATCACCTTTTTTAAGTCCAAAAAGTTTTATTTGAGACTGAGATACATAGATATCATCAGGTGATGTAAAATAATTATAATCAGGAGAACGAAGAAAACCATAACCGTCATTTAGCAAGTCTAAAACTCCTGAACCAAACAATATACCATCAAAATCATAATTCTGCTCCTGCAGCCTTTCCTGACGTTCATTAGTACGTTGTTCTGATCTATCCTGACGTTCTATTGTGCGTTCTTGTCTTTCCTGTCGGTCAAACTGACGCTCATTAGATCTTTCCGGTCTATCTATCTGACGCTCTGACACACGTTCTGTCTGACGCTCTTTATTAAGCACAGGCTGCTGATCAGTTCCTTTTTGAGGCTTAGATCCTTTATTATTTTTTTCTGTCTGATTATCTCTTGAAAGAGACTCTTTCTGGACATTACGCCTGTTATTTTGATTATTGTTTGGATTCTTAGGTCTATTCTGAGGAAAAAATGAAAGAAAAGCTTGTTTGTTCTTATTTACAATCTCAGTGGAAGCTACAGGTTCAGATGTAACATCATCCTGAGTAGCCTCTTTACTTTCATTATTAACTACAGCTGCACCTTTTTCATCCGTCAAAGCAAGAGATAAATTTTCTTTTGAATCTACAGCTTCTACTGAAGATTCCTTTTTATCTGTTAATGGTTCTATTTGAATTGCTTCGGAATTTACAACCTCTTTTTTATTAATGACTACAGGCACTTTTTTATTGACGATTACATCTTTGGTAGTATTATTTTCCTCTACCTGAGCTACTTCAAGACTTTTACTTTCATTTATCTTAGTATCCTCTTGTTTGGATTGTTTGCCCTTGCGTCTGTCATTTCTCTGATCTTTCGATTCAGAGCTTTGAGATAACTCGTCTTTCTTTTTAGGTGTGCTTTTCGTTTTCTGAGCTTTAGGCTCTTTTACCTGCACTTTCTCTTCAGAGATTTTTGCATTTTTCTGAGATGGAGCCTTTGTTTTTCTTGCAACTTTCTTCTTTTCATCTCCAAGAGTAGGATTTTTCACAGCCATGGCGATGGCCTGTTCATCCAATATCCTGTAAATTAAGTCTTCAGCTTCAAGAGAATTGAACTTTTTAAGACCCAGTTCTTTGGCTATCTTTTTAAGCTCAGTAAGTTCTTTGGCTTTTAATTCTATTATATTATACATTGATTTGAGAAATGTATTAAATTATCCAATTGATTATTCTACTTAGGGGGAAGATAAGTTACAGTAGAATATAAATAAAAAAATATGGGATTATAAAACGATATATAAAGACATATACCTTTGGAGTATCCGGTTATGATGCAAAATTAATATATTTTTTTTTCTAATCAATATTAAAAGAATAAATATGAGATACTTTGTAAAAGAAATACTCTTTATGCAAAAAGATACATTAAATTTTAATCCTGTATGCTTATCATCAATACACGTTGTGTCTTATCTGATATTCTAAACCTGTTATCATTTCGATAACCTATAAGCCATATTATTTTGTCGTCACTTTCCAATACAAGAGCTTTTTCCTTATCTATAATTGAAACCTTATTATCTGAAAAAAAATCACTTACTTTCTTATAATTGTTCATTCCTAAAGGGATAAATGAATCTCCGATCTTATATGATCTCAAAACAAGAGGCCAAATAATTTTGTCCGCATCAAAACACGCCACATTTTTATCACGTGGTATACTGAACCCTTTTATTGAATCAAATATTTTTAAAGAAAGTTTGACAGGATAAGATAGCTCCTCCACGTCTTTTTCTATCAAAACACTATTTATCAAACAATTATCAGAATCATTATCTGTTATAATGAGATACTCTCTGTCTTTAAGTATTCTATATTCATTCGTAAAGAACTGCTTACCAGAGATACCCGTAAGTGAATCAAATATTTCTTTCTGCAAATCTCCGGAGATATTAAAATCTTTAAGAATTTCAAATAAGAGCGTTTGCGGAGATATATAGTTTAATAGCTCTTTTATATTAATCTTGGTCTGATCATCCTCTTTTAGTAACGTTTTACATTTTGCATTATCAATACTTTCCCTGTATATTTTTTCTGTTTCCTGCAAGTTTGCAATTGTTCGTGTTATAGATTCTGTAACAGATGGATTCAGTTGCTTTAACTGAGGAAGTATATTTAGCCTGATTTTATTTCTTTTGTATATATCTTGCTTATTACTACTGTCAATAATAAACTCGACTCTTTTCTTTTTCAGATAAAGCTCTATTTCCTCTCTAGTGAGATTAAGCATTGGCCTTACTACCCTACCATTAACAGCTCTTATGCCTGTAAGACCAGTGATTCCAGTGCCACGTGTCAGATTCAAAAAAAGAGTCTCTACACTATCATCTTTATGATGAGCCACAGCAATTGCCTGAGCTTTAAGATCATCGATAAGGGCATCAAACCATATATAACGTAAATCTCTACAAGCCATCTCTATAGATATGCCGTTACTTTGAGCATAATCGACAGTATCAAACTCTACACTATGAAACTCTACTCCATAGTTTTGAGCTGTCATTCTTGAAAACTCATAATCACGAATAGACTCATCACCCCTTAGTTTAAAGTTGCAATGCACGGCAATGCATTTATAATCCAGACTACATAAAATATCAAGTAAGGCTGTAGAGTCTGCTCCTCCGCTTAAACCAATCAATACAGGACGATCTTTGTCAAGCATACCATGAGCCTGTATAAAAGATTCTACATTCGATAATATTTTATTTATCATAATTTAGTGTTATTGCTTTATTAATACTATAAAAAATGCGCTTATACTCCTGTATTTATAACAATCGGGAATCAAAAATTCCTTACGAAAATAGGAAGAAACATTTTATGTTTATTAAATTTGCAACAGAAAATGTAAACTAATTTCAAAATGATTAATAAAATTAAAGCGCTCTCAGCGGAAATAGAATCTATTATCGCCAATAATGCTGATGAAATAGAAACTATTCGAATAAAATATCTTAGTAAGAAAGGTGAGATTTCTCAGTTGATGGCAGATTTTAGAAATGTTGCAGCAGAAGAAAAGAAAATTGTTGGACAGCTTTTGAATGAACTTAAAGACAAAGCTCAGACTAAAATCAACTCTCTAAAAGAGCAGCATGCTCAAACTGACAATATTGAGGAAGGCATTGACCTTACCAGAACATCATATCCTGATGAGATTGGTACTCGCCACCCTCTTTCTATCGTAAAAAATGAGATTATTGACATTTTTTCACGTCTTGGATTCTCTATTGCAGAAGGTCCCGAGGTCGAAGATGACTGGCATGTATTCGGCGCTCTTAATTTTGCTGACGATCACCCGGCTCGTGATATGCAGGATACTTTTTTTATTCAAAGCAATCCAGACATACTACTAAGAACTCATACCTCATCAGTACAGGCTCGCGTTATGGAAAAGACACAGCCGCCTATCCGCATTATTTGTCCGGGAAGAGTTTACCGAAATGAGGCTATTTCATATCGCGCACATTGTTTCTTCCATCAGGTTGAGGCTCTTTATGTCGATAAAAATGTTTCTTTCGCCGATTTAAAACAAGCTCTTTTATATTTTGCAAAAGAGATGTTCGGAGCTGATACTAAGATCAGACTTCGTCCGTCTTACTTCCCTTTCACCGAACCTTCAGCCGAAATGGATATATCTTGCAACATATGCGGAGGCAAAGGATGTCCTTTCTGTAAAAATACAGGATGGGTAGAGATACTTGGATGCGGGATGGTTGATCCTAATGTATTGGAATCGTGTGGCATTGATAGTAAGATATATAGCGGCTATGCTTTAGGAATGGGAGTAGAGCGTATAACGAACCTTAAATATAGAGTTAAAGACCTTAGAATGTTCTCTGAAAATGACAAACGTTTCCTTGAACAGTTTAAAAAGGCTAAATAATACACTTTTATATAATATCATAGAAAAGCTTCGGAATCTATTCCGGAGCTTTTTTAGATCGGAAGAGCGTCGTGTAGGGAAAGAGTGTACGTCCTGGTGTAGA
>CAMTOT010000104.1 GCA_947074165.1 uncultured Bacteroidales bacterium | reverse complement strand
AGATAATGAGCGGTGACTGGAGTTCAGACGTGTGCTCTTCCGATCTAACAACATCCGGGTTAAACTGTTTTATTGTTTTTCTTGCAATACGCATCGATTTCCACAAATCGATAAGTACTGATATATTTTTAAATATATTTTTTCTATCAAATCCCCTTACCGGCAATCCGACAATAGAATAACCTGCAGCTGGAACTCTTTCCATTTCCATTCTGCCAAGGGCCCCAACAAACAGAAACTCCGTATCAGGATAGTTCTCTTTTAATGCGTTTGCTATTGAAATAGCGGGAAAAATATGACCTCCCGTACCGCCTCCGCTTATTATGATTCTTAAATTCTTCTTCATGAGATTAATTATTTACTCTACAATGAAATCTGATTTTCTACCACTAATCAGATCATATTCATCACCTGTAGTGTTTTGAGTAATTGTTGTATTATCAACATTTGATGTCGCAATATATTCGTCTTCAGCTGAACCGTTATAATCGTTAAGTATCTCTTGGTGGATATTATATTCAGCTTCTGCAGCCAAAGCCGCTGATTCTTCCTCTTCACGTAGTTGTTTCTCTGCCAGAAGTTTCTTGCCTTTTTCAGTTTGTACATAATGACAAACACTCTGGATTATACCAAAATACCCACTGGTAATAAGCATAGATGAACCACCTCGGCTTAATAATGGCAAAGGTTGACCGGTAACAGGAAATAGACCAACACCTACCGCCATATTTATAAGAGCCTGAAAAAGAATAAGTATCATCAGACCAAGCATCATAAATCCGCCAAAAAGGTCTTCGCAATCACGGAACCTATTGAGGACCCTGAACATCAGGACAAGATAAAATATTATTATCATCAGACCTCCCAATAATCCCATCTCCTCTATTATAATAGCGTATATAAAGTCTGAATATGCCTGAGGCAGGAAGTCCCTGATCTGGCTACGCCCAAAGAATTTACCTGTAAGTCCTCCGTTTACAACAGCCATACGGGCATATTGCTTCTGTAGATTTTTATCATTTATTGATTGATCAACAAGAGGAACCGGATCAGACTCAAGACGATTCTTCCATGTATCCATACGCTTTATCAGCATAGAAGGAGGTGCATATTTAATATATGTATATCCTACACCTAAGAAGGCTCCGGCCAAAAGAGCTATTAACGCGAGCTTTTTAAGTTGTACCCTACCGATAAACATCATAAAATAAACAACAGTACCTAATAATAATGCTGTAGAAAAGTTCTCCGGTAAAATAAGAATACAAGCAGCAATTGTTATGCCTATTATAATCTTAAAATTTTTATTACTTACACCTTCCTCAATCTGACCTTTACATAATAACAGGCTGACCAATATAACGAGACCGAATTTTGCAAATTCAGACGGCTGTACACCAAATATCCATCTTGCCGCATCATTAGTACCCTCTTTAAACTGTACTGCAAACAATAAAAGGATAGATACGATATAGCTCATGCGTCCCAAAAAAGCAAAAAACTTATGTGGTATATTTGAAAATATAAGAGCAACTATAGTACCCGACAACAACATTGATACGTGTCTGGATATTGGTTTGTAATATGTTGACATACCATATGCCAAAGTACTCGATGCGCTGTACATCTCTAAAATAGAAATAACAACTAATAGCGCGTATACTCCCCATATAACTCGGTCGCCTTTGAATAAGTCTCTTAATATGCTAATCATAAATTATCTTTTTTCAGTCAGATGAGTTGTTTTACACACTCTTTGAACTGATTTCCTCTGTCCTCGTAACTTGTAAATAAATCAAAGCTTGCACAGCAAGGTGAAAGCAAAACTGTATCACCAGGTTTGGCAAATTCTTTACAATAGTCCACTGCCTCTTTCATTGATCCCGCATCTTTAGTGGGAATATTCATATAATCAAAAAATTTGTGAAGCTTAGAATTATCAACACCCATAAAAACAAGCGCTTTGACTTTATCTCTTACAAGAGACTCTATCTCTGTATAATCATTCCCTTTATCCTTACCACCCAAAATAAGCACTGTTGGTGTACGCATACTCTGCAAAGCATACCAACAAGAATTTACATTTGTCGCCTTTGAGTCATTTATATATAATACATCGTCAATAACCGCCACACGTTCAAGTCTATGCTCAACCCCTTGAAAATCCGCCAAAGCAGCACGTATTTCTTCTTTCTTGATATTAAGAATATTAGCAGAAATAGTAGCAGCCATCGAGTTAAGCAGATTATGTTTTCCTTCAAGAGCCAACTCTTCAATATTCATTTCAAAATGTTGGCTTAGAGTATCAACAATCATCTGATCCTTTTCAAGATGCGCGCCTGGTTTATCACAATTCTCAGCGAAAGGGAAAGATTTTGCCTTAATCGGATGCTTTTCAACTTCTTTTTTGATAATAGGATCATCATTCCAGTAAATGAACGCATCGTTCTCGGTCTGATTTTGTGTAATCCGAAACTTGGCGTTGATATAATTCTGCATATCATACTCATATCGATCAAGATGGTCAGGAGTAATATTCAGAAGTATAGCGATGTTTGCTTTAAACTCGTACATATTATCAAGTTGGAAACTACTCAACTCAATGACATAGTAATCATAATCATCGAATGCAACCTGAAGAGCCATACTTTTCCCAACATTTCCGGCAAGACCAACTTTTAATCCGGCACTTTTAAGGATATGATAAGTAAGCAGAGTGGTTGTAGTTTTACCATTGCTTCCCGTTATGCAAATCATTTTAGCATTTGTATACCTTCCTGCAAATTCTATTTCTGAAATATAAGGAATCTTCTTCTTTATTATCTCAATCATAATGGGTGCTGTCTCCGGGATACCGGGACTTTTTATCACCTCATCCGCATTTAGAATAAGTTCACTCGTATGATGTCCCTCTTCCCATGGAATATCATACTTATTCAAAAGCTCTTTATACTGATCCTTAATAGGAGAACGGTCTGAAAGGAATACGTCAAATCCTTTTACTTTAGCAAGAACAGCGGCACCCGTGCCACTTTCTCCACCACCTAAAACTACAATTCTCTTCATTATTATGTTTTTATCTGATCTTTAGGGTTATAACTGTAAACACCGCAAGCAAAATACATATTATCCAAAATCTTGTAACAATTTTAGATTCAGGAATAGGGTTTGCCGGTTTTTTCAACATTGACGGTATACCACACTCCACACCTTTCTGGAAATGATGATGAAGCGGTGCCATGCGAAAAATCCTTTTTCCTGCTCCTGTTCTTTTCTTTGTTATCTTAAAGTATGCGGTTTGCATCATTACAGATACACTTTCTATAAAGAATATACCGCATAATATAGGCACAAGCAATTCTTTATGTATGGCTATAGCCATTACACCTATAATACCGCCTATAGTAAGGCTACCCGTATCACCCATAAATACCTGAGCCGGATAAGCATTATACCAAAGAAATCCTATTGTTGCCCCTATGAAAGCACAAGAGAATACTACAAGCTCTTCACACCCCGGTATATACATTATATTAAGATATGAAGCATATTTAACGTGAGAAGACACATAGGCTAATATACCGAGAGTAGTACCGATTATGGCGGAGCAGCCTGTGGCAAGACCGTCAAGACCGTCTGTTAAATTCGCTCCGTTAGATACTGCAGTAACAATAAATATTGCCACTATAACAAAAAATATCCATCCTGCAGTTTGCGCATTTTCACCCAGAAGATAAAAGGCATCTGCATAATCAAGATTATTATTTTTAAGAAATGGTATAGTCGTTTTTGTAGATTTAATATTTTCAGATTTAATATTAACCTCTTCAACATGAGAACTCACCATCACTTCCTGATTTTCTCTTATTACTACATTAGGACTAAGATATAGTGTCATTCCCACTATAAGGCCTAACCCAACCTGACCTATAATTTTGAAACGACCGTGAAGACCTTCTTTATCCTTTCTGAATACTTTTATATAATCATCAAGAAACCCTATAGCACCCAACCATACAGTAGTGATAAGCATTAATATCATATAGATATTACCAAGCTTACCCAGCAACACGGCAGGTATAAGTATTGACAAAATTATTATTATACCACCCATAGTAGGAGTACCGGTCTTTTTCATCTGCCCTTCAAGCCCCAGATCACGCACAGTCTCTCCAATCTGCAGTTTTTGCAGTCCGTCAATAATTTTTTTACCAATTAAGGTTGAGAAAAGCAGTGCTAAGATAAAAGCCATACTGGCACGAAACGTAACGAAATTAAATAATCCCGCACCGGGCAAATCAAAAGTCTCATCTAAATACTGAAATAAATAATATAACATTCCCTATTTATTATACCGTTTCAAAAATATCTCTTACCACTTCTCTGTCATCAAAATGGTGTTTTACACCTTTCACATCCTGATAGTCTTCATGACCTTTTCCTGCAATGAGAATAATATCGCCAGGCTCAGCCATAACATCTGCAAGACGTATAGCTTCTTTTCTGTCAGCTACTCTGAATACCTTCTTCATATCTGTACTATCAAGCCCTGCTGCCATATCGTTCAGAATATCTTCCGGTTCTTCAAATCTTGGATTATCAGAAGTCAATATGACTTTATCACTTAATCTTACAGATTCTTTTGCCATAATAGGACGCTTTCCTTTATCTCTATTACCGCCACAGCCTACGACAGTAATTATACGCCCTCCGTCAACAGATATTTCTCTTATAGCATTAAGCACATTTACCAAAGCGTCTGGAGTGTGGGCATAATCAACAATTGCAGTATAGCCATCTTTTGAACGGATAGCTTCAAAGCGGCCTGACACTGATTTAAGAAGACTTAATTGCAGTAATACCTCTTCGTCTTTAGCACCAAGTTCAATTGCGGCACCATATACGGCAAGAAGATTAGACGCATTGAATTTACCTACGAAATTCGTTACCACTTCCTTTCCATTTATATCAAGTATCATACCCTCGAAATGCTCTTCTACAATATTACCCTTAAAGTCAGCAAGTGATCTCATCGAATAAGTACATTTCTTAGCCTTGCAGTTTTGAAGCATGACAAGACCATTTTTATCATCAAGATTTGTAAGCGCAAAGGCTTTAGACGGAAGCATATCGAAAAACGATTTTTTAGCTTTCAGATAGTTATCAAACGTAAGATGGTAATCGAGATGATCTCGTGTAAGATTTGTAAAAATTGCACCATCAAAGTCAAGTCCACCTATTCTTTTTTGATCTGCGGAATGAGAACTAACCTCCATAAAGGCATATTCACAACCCGCCTCAACCATATCCTTCAACAAGGCGTTAAGCGAAACCGGATCAGGTGTTGTATGAGTCGCCTCTACAGCTGTATCATTTACGTAATTACAAACTGTAGATAAAAGTCCTGCCTTATAACCAAGATTTTTAAACAGCTTATAAAGTAGTGTTGCAATTGTTGTTTTCCCGTTTGTTCCCGTTACGCCCACCAACTTAATATGTTCTGATGGATAGCCGTTCCATGCTGAAGCCAAAACAGCAATAGCCAGTTTTGAATCCTCAACAACAACATAAGTGACACCTTGCATAATATCTTCAGGCAACGCCTCACATACTACAGCCACAGCACCTTTTTCAACTGCAAGATTTATATATTCATGACCGTCTACAGCATTTCCTTTTACTGCTACGAACAAGTAACCTTTATCTATCTTTCTTGAATCGGAATCAAGCCCCGAAATCTTTACAGCAGCATCTCCGGTTAGCGATCTGACTGATAATCTTTCAAGTAATGAATTAAGTTTCATATTCAATATAATTTCTTTAATAATTCAAACTTTTTATCTCAAATTAAGCACAATAGTAGTGCCCTGATTATATCTTTGTCCGGCAGTGATACTCTGACTATACACCTTACCACGTCCGTTTATTTGCACACGAAGCCCAATATTTTCAAGTATAAACACTGCATCTTTAGCCCCCATACCATATACATTAGGAACAAGATTCTGCCGTGGAGAGTACTCATGCAAAACAAGTTTATTATCCTCGATACGGGTTGTTACCCAATCCCAGTCTTTATTACGATCTTCGTAATGTACGCTCATCTTATCCAGAAGGTATCGTATATCTTCATACCTGCCATTATGGATAACAGGCAACATAAAAGCCGAAGAATCTCTTTTCACATCAGACATGGAGTTTTCCGCACTCTTTGCAAATGTTCGCTCTGCAATGTTTTTAAATACTACTCCTGATATACCACCTCCGGAAGGATATGTACGAGGAGCGCGAACTACAACAATGCACGAATACTGTGGATTGTCAGCAGGAAAATATCCGCAAAAAGAAACCTGATGTTGAGTTCTTCCAGCTTTATACCCTGCGGCTCCTTGTGATAACTGCGCCGTACCGGTTTTTCCGGCAAGTTTCAACTTGTCTGATTTCACCGGGGTCCCTGTTCCATGCTCCACCACATCAACCAATATCTGACGAATAGAGTGCATAGTCGAGCTTTTCTTAAAAATATTACTTAAGACAACCTCCGGCTCCCCCTTCATTATTATCTCTCCATCTCTTTTTATATTTTCCACAAAATAAGGTTTCATCAGTTTCCCTTTATTTGCAATAGCATTAAAAAAGTTCAGAGTATAGATAGGAGGTATCTGAGTCTCATATCCAAACGACATCCATGGCAAAGTTGTTTTCCACCACGTATCTTTATTATGCTGAGGATGCCTTACAATAGGCTTTCCGGCACCCGGTATATCCATCTGCAACTGTTTATTAAAGCCCATTCGATAAAGCTCTTCAACATATGCTGAAGGATTATTTTCATATCCGTTAAGAATAATTTTTGCAATCCCTATATTTGAGGAAAACCATATACTTTGTGCTGCAGTAATCTTTCCATAACCGCCCTTATCATGATTGTGATCAGTCATACGGTTACCCTTATACATATATACACCTGTACCGACATCTACAGAATCGGAAGGCGAGATAAGACCATTATCAAGAGCAACAATCATCGACGCTATCTTAAATGTCGATCCCGGCTCTGATTGATCTGCAACAGCATAATTTTGGGTCTCACCATAATCACCGTTAGACATCTTTCCAAGATTTGTTATTGCTCTTACCGCCCCAGTCTTTACCTCCATAACAATGGCGGTACCAGACTCGGCATTAACCTCCTTCAACTTATCAAGCAGAGCTGTTTGAGCAATATCCTGTATATCAATATCAATAGTAGATGTTATGTCTGCTCCGTTTTCAGGAGCAACATTTGTCACAGTAACATATCGACCGCTTATTTTCTCGCGTGTACCGATACCCGGTGTCCCTTTCAACAAAGAATCAAACTGAAGCTCCAAACCATTTTTACCACCTTTATCAAGGTCACCGTAAACATCACCTATAGTACGTGAGGCAAGCGAACCGAAAGGCTTCTTTCTTTGAGCCTGGGCTGAAAAGATTATACCAGAACGATTAGGACCCATCTTAAAAAAAGGAAAAGAACGGATCTGCTTCATCTCTGTATATGACACTTTTCTTCTTATCAACTGATAGTCACGTGTTTGCTTCTTGTATCCGGTCATTATATGCCTTCTATAACCTTCAGGTGTATATTCACCAAAGTATAGAGCAAGCGAATCACTTAATGCCGGTAAATATTTATTTAAAGTATCAATCTTAAGTCCGTCTGCCCTAAAATCCACATATACATAATATTGAGGAAGGCTGCTCGCCATAAGTCGCCCGTCTTTAGCATAAATATTACCTCTGACAGCCGGTATGGCACGGTTCTCTATCTTTAGTTTTGCTATTTTAGCTTCCCATTTTTCCCCCTCAACAAATATCACATAAGCAGCACGAAGTACAATACATACAGATGCGACAATAGCTATAGCTACAATAACAGTAGCTTTATATGTGACCTTATCTTTTTGTATTTTAAATCGTTTTTTTTCTTCTGCCATTTCTATCAGTCATTTAAAACATACGCCGGTTTATCCGCCTCTATTATATCTATGCCCTGTTTTTCTATAAGTATTTTCACTTGTGAAGGCCTGCTTATGCCTATAAGCTCCGAGGAACGGGTAACAGATTCATATTTCACATCTTTAAGCTCATCTTTAAGCCGTACTATATCACGGGTTTGCTGCTGACATTTATATCTGTTACTTATTAGTACTATTATCAGCAAAACGGCAAACATGATTGTTTTAATATGTGACAAAATGAACTCTACTGATAGAAAATCCCTTTCGGTTATATCTCCCAGCACATCCAGGACTTTCATCACAAACGATTTTTCTTTATCCGTTTTTTTCTGATTATCCATACTTTTATAATTTTTCAGCTATTCGTAGCTTAGCACTTCTTGAACGCGGATTACGTTCTACCTCCTCTTCAGAGGCAACAATTACCTTATTATTTATAGCCTTGAAAGGAGTCTGTACTCTACCAAAGAAGTCCTGCTCCAGCTTACCCTCAAAATTCCCTGTTTTAATAAAGTTTTTAACAAGACGATCTTCTAAAGAATGATACGTCAGCACAACCAGACGCCCACCGGGCACAAGTACATCCAAAGCCTGTTTAAGCATACTTTTTAAAGCATCCATCTCTTGATTCACTTCAATTCTCAAAGCCTGAAAAACCTGAGCAAGCTCTTTTTTCTCCTGCTTTTTGTTTATAAACGGGCGAATTATTTCCAAAAAATCTTTTACAAGATCAAAACTCTTTACGGCACGAGCCTTAACAATAGCGGAAGCTATTCTTCTGGAGTTCTTCATCTCACCGTATAAATAAAATATATTGGCGATATCTTCCTCTTCATACGTATTTAAAATATCTGCCGCTGTTTTACCCGCTCTTGAATTCATTCGCATATCAAGTTTACCATCAAAACGAAACGAAAAGCCACGTTGTTCATCATCAAAATGATGAAAAGAAACCCCAAGATCAGCAAGTACTCCGTCCACCTCATCCTCATCATGATACATCATAAAGTTAGACAGGAAGCGAAAATTACTACGCACAAATGTGAATCGCCCATCATTAATTATATTATTCTCAGCATCTTCATCCTGATCAAAAGAATATAGATGACCATCATCTGAAAGTCTGTTCAAGATCTCTTTCGAGTGACCTCCTCCTCCAAATGTAACATCCACATAGATCGGAAGAGCACACGTCTGAACTCCAGTCACCGCTCATTATCTC
>CAMTOT010000103.1 GCA_947074165.1 uncultured Bacteroidales bacterium | reverse complement strand
GAAGTATAGATCATTGTTACGAACTTGGTAACCTATTTCGATTTTACCTTTATCATATCTTCTGATAATAAAACGATAGATTATATAATGAAGGATTTAATACTTTCAAAACAGGAAAATGAAAAGACCGTACTTGTTGGTCTGATCACTCCTAAACAAAATGAAGCAAAAGCAAATGAGTATCTTGACGAACTGGCTTTTCTTGCCGAGACGGCAGGAGCGCAGCCTGTGAAAAGATTTCTTCAGAGACTTGAGCAGCCGTTATCTACTACATTTGTCGGTACAGGAAAACTTGAAGAGATAAAACAATATATTGAGGAGAATGAAATAGGTCTAGTGATTTTTGATGATGATCTTTCTCCTAAACAGCTAAAGAATATTGAAAAGGAACTTCAGGTAAAAATACTTGACCGTACTACTCTTATTCTTGATATCTTCGCTTCACGCGCCCAGTCGGCGAGCGCGAAGACGCAGGTTGAGCTTGCGCAGTATCAGTATTTACTGCCGAGGCTGACCAGACTATGGACTCACCTTGAAAGACAGAAAGGTGGTATCGGTATGCGCGGACCAGGTGAAACTCAGATAGAAACAGACCGCCGTATCATCCTGAATAAGATTTCACTTCTGAAACAGGAACTTAAAAGCATAGATAAACAAAAAGCTACGCAGAGAAAAAACCGTGGCAAAATGATACGTGTAGCGCTTGTCGGTTATACCAATGTGGGCAAGTCTACTCTTATGAATTTGCTGGCTAAATCGGAGGTATTCGCTGAGAATAAACTATTTGCAACTCTTGACACAACCGTTCGTAAAGTAATCATTGACAATTTGCCATTTTTACTTGCGGACACTGTAGGTTTTATACGCAAATTACCTACTCACCTTGTAGAGTCATTTAAGTCTACTCTTGACGAGGTAAGAGAGGCAGATTTACTTATCCACGTTGTCGATATATCTCATCCTACTTTTGAGGATCAGATTGAGGTGGTTAATAAAACACTTAACGAAGTGTGCGGAGCGGAAGAGAAACCAATGCTGCTTGTATTCAATAAAATTGACGCATTCAGCTATGTTGCCAAAGAGGAGGACGATCTTACGCCTGTCACTCGTGATAACATATCTCTTGATGAGTATAAAAACACATGGATGGCTAAGATGCATGATAATTGTATGTTTATCTCAGCTAAAAATAAAGAGAATATTGATGACCTGAAAAATAAGATGTATGAGATGGTAAAAGAGCTACACATCAAACGCTATCCATACAACGATTTTCTGTTTCAGAAATATACTGAAGATATGGAAGAGTAATAAACTGATATCACAACGTGGTTGAAATAAAGTATATTTCAGATTCTTTTCAGAATCTTATTAGTAAATTTAAGACCCTGTTTGATGCGTTAAGCGTCGGGCGGGGTCTTAATTTTTTAACGTTAGTACATTTATGAAGATCCTTGTTGTAGAAGATGAAAAATCACTTCGCGAAATAATACGTACCTCTCTTGAAAAAGAAAGATTCATAGTTGAAACAGCTTCCGATTATAACAGCGCGCTTATAAAACTTGAAGATTACGATTATGATTGCATTGTACTTGATATAATGCTGCCTGGAGGAAGCGGGTTTGATATCCTGTCGGAGATAAAGAAACAGGGTAAGAAAGAGAATGTCATAATCGTTTCTGCCAAAGATGCCTGGGAGGACAAGGTGAAAGGTCTTGATTTGGGAGCTGATGATTATCTGGCTAAACCATTTCACCTGGCAGAACTCACGGCAAGAATAAGATCAATCATCCGCCGCAATAATAATAACGGGGATATGAGCATTACTTTCAACAATGTGAAACTCAATCCAGACAACTTCACTGTGTCTGTAAATGGACAATCGCTGCCATTGCTTAGAAAAGAGTATGATATATTATATTACTTTATTTCTCGCCCTGAGAGACTCGTAAATAAAAGCACACTTGCCGAGGCTGTATGGGGAGACCATATAGATGGTGTTGATAACTTTGATTTTATATATGCACAGATGAAAAATCTGAGAAAGAAACTAAAAGAAAGCGGCGCCGGAATAGAGATAAAGTCTGTTTACGGATTCGGCTATAAACTTGTAGAGTTATGAAATACACAAGACTCAAAAGCAAAGTATTAAAAAGTACAGGGATAGCGTTTGCCGTAATAATGAGTATCTGGGCTGCGCTATTTTATCTTATTATTGTAGAGGAAATAAGCGACGAAGTGGACGACTCGCTTGAGGACTACTCTGAAATGATTATAATACGCGCGCTTGCAGGTGAGGAGTTACCACATATTGACAATGGTTCTAATAATAAGTATTATATACGCCCTATAACAGAGAAGGATGCCCTGCAACGTCACAAAATAGTATATCTCGACGAGATGTATTTTGATGAAGAGGACGATGATTATAAGTCTAAAGACAATATATTTTTTAAAGACGGAGAGCCGGCACGCACTCTTATCACAATATTCCGTGACCGCGACGGACAATACCATGAGTTAATTATCTCTACACCCACATTTGAGAGAGATGATCTTCTGGTGACAGTTTTATATTCGACTATTATTCTTTTCATTATACTGCTTCTTACCATAATACTCGTTAATGCTTTGGTATTCAGAAAAAGCATGTCGCCGTTGTATAAATTACTTGACTGGCTTAATGACTACAGGCCAGGAGAGAAAAATAATCCGCTTATAAATGATACGAACATAGAGGAGTTTGATATACTAAATAAGACTGTAGAGAAAAGTATAAACCGACAGGAAGAGCTGTTTGAACATCAGCGTGAATTTATCGGCAACGCTTCGCATGAGATACAGACTCCATTGGCTATATGCAAGAACAGACTTGAGATACTTACAGAAGATGAAAATCTGACAGAGCAGTCGCTTGAACAGATAGCCCGTATTCAACAATCTCTGGAGTATATTATCAAGCTTAACAGATCGCTTCTTTTTCTTACGAAAATTGAAAACAGACAGTTCACGGAGAGTCATACTATAGATGTTGATAACCTTGTTGATAACCTCATAAGCGATTACTCTGAAATATTCGAACACAAGGCTTTAGCTATAAATAAAGTATTTAATAAAACCATTACAATAGAAGCAAATGATGTGTTGATAAACTCTCTTATAGGGAATGTTTTAAGGAATGCTTTTATACATAGTAATG
The DNA here is from genome assembly GCA_947074165.1 of uncultured Bacteroidales bacterium. GTDB lineage: Bacteria > Bacteroidota > Bacteroidia > Bacteroidales > JAUNSR01 > JAUNSR01. The sequence goes on along the minus strand of CAMTOT010000103.1, from coordinate 6,038 downwards.
CAGGAGGAAAACTTGACATAACAATTGCCGATAAGTATCTGTCTGTAAGTAATAGCGCGGCAGACGGGGAACTTAATGAGGAAACGATATTTGAGAGATTCTCTAACAATAATAAAAAAGAGGGCTCGACCGGATTGGGACTTGCTATTGTAAAGGCTATATGTGATTACTATGGATACAGCATAAAATATGAATACAAACACGGAAATCATATTTTTAAAATATTTTTTGCATAATAGATTTATTTCAAATTCTTTTCAGATTCGCACACAATCTTTGTATTATAATAATAACTATAAAGCAAATTAAATATGAGAAGATTTATCATTTCCGCAATAATTATTTCCGCTTCCGCGATGGGACTTAAAGCTCAAGATAGTAACTCTGTATCGCTGGCGTCAAAACTAAGAGAAATGCCTGTTTCATACGCTCTTCGTGACGAAGATAAGCCTGTGGATGAGAATGAGCTTCCCGCTAAGGCTATTGAGTTTATAAAAGCAAATTTCCCAGACTCTAAAATTGCTTTGGCAAAATATGACTGGGAGCTTTTTGGGGGTAGCTATGATGTAATACTTGTAGACGGTACGAAAATTGAATTTGATAAGTATGGTGAATGGCGCGAGACTGATTGTAAGTTTGGTGAAGTGCCGGTTTCTGTAATTCCTGAAGAAATCGCGACATATGTCAAAGACAAATATGCGACCGAAAAGATTGTAAAAATTGAAAGACAGAAGAACGGCTATGAGATAAAGCTTTCAAATAAAGTGGAATTAAAATTTAATAAGAGCTTTAAATTAATAGGATTTGATGATTAAGTAAGTAGTCATCATTGTTGCAATTCAGACACAGTAAGTATGTGTCAAATAAATAACCTCCGCATTTCCCCAATGTGGAGGTTTATTTTTGACAAAATTACAGGTTTTAAACAATACGCCTCTCATGTTGTTATTAAGTAATCTATAATATCTTTGTAAAAAAGATATTATAATTATGAAGAAATATGTTTATGAACTGAAGATGAAGGTTCGCGATTATGAATGTGATATGCAGGGAGTCGTTAATAATGCCAATTATCAACATTATCTTGAGCATACGCGTCATGAGTTTCTTGAGACGCTTGGTGAAAGTTTCGCTCAATGGAGTGAGCAGAAAATATTCCCTATGGTAGCGAAAATACAGATGGAGTATAAAAAGTCTCTTAGCGGAGGCGATTCGTTTATTTCGAAGCTGTATATGAAAAGACGCGGTGCACGATATATCTTCTTTCAGGACATTTACAGAGAAAGTGACAATGCTCTTTGCGTCAAGGCAGAAGTGGATGTGATAATAGTTGTGAATGGTGTTTTGTCGCGAGGTGATGAATTTGAATATATATTCGCGCCATACATAATTGATGAAGATAATAAATGATAATATTTTCTACGCTATAGCGCTTCAATGCGTAAAAGGGATAGGACCGGTGCTCTCAAGACAGTTGATTGAGAATATTGGTCCACCCGAATTAATCCTTAAAGAAAAAAGGGAGTCTTTGTCTAAGTTACCAAGAGTAGGCAGCAGAATAGGTTCTGTCGATGATGCTCTACGTCAAGCTGAAACAGAGTGCAATTTCATGATTAAGCATGATATAACCGGATTGTATATAAATGACAAGGAATATCCAGCAAGGCTTGCTGAGTGTGTGGATGCGCCTATTATGTTGTATAAAAAAGGTGATGCCGATCTGAACGGAGCTAAGATATTATCAATAGTTGGTACAAGACGTTCTACGGCTTACGGAGAGGAGGTTTGTGAAAATCTGATACGTGATATAAAAGAAAGTGTCCCTGAGATTATTATAGTAAGCGGGCTGGCTTACGGAATAGATGTCTGTGCACACAGAGCATCAATCAAGAATGGCATCTCTACTGTGGGTGTACTTGCTCACGGGCTTGACAGAATATACCCTGACAGACACAGGGATATAGCTGATAAAATGGCTAATTCGGGAGCTTTGATATCTGAATATACTTCCGGCACATCTCCGGAAAAGGGAAATTTTCTTGCTCGCAACCGTATTATCGCGGGAATAGCTGACGCTACTCTCGTGGCGGAGTCTTCTGAGAAAGGGGGAGCAATGGTGACCGCAAATATTGTATCAGGCTATGGCCGCGATTTATTTGCTTTTCCCGGTAAAATATCCGATGTCAGATCAAGAGGTTGTAATAATCTGATACGCGATAATAAAGCGGCTCTTATTACATGTGCCGACGATCTTTTGAATATGATGAACTGGGTAAAAACAAAAAAACAGGAACAACCACAGCAGCTTTCTTTTGATTTTGAATTTACTGATAAGGAGCTTGGGGTATACAATTTACTTGTGCAAAAAGGAGAGCTACATATAAATCAAATATCGGCAGAGACGGGGATTTCTATTGCTAATCTGAGCACGATACTTATGGATATGGAGTTTAAAGAAATGGTAAAATCATTGCCCGGAGCCATGTATAGACTTTCCTGCAGATAATTATCGTTTCTTCTATATGCTTTTACCAATCTTATTTATTAAGTCGCAATTATAGGGTCGCCATTATCATCAACGACAGTCCAGTCTTTGACGGTAATATCAGAAGGTGTGACAGTAAAATCAGAATTAAGCTCTAATGTAAATTCATAAGAAGTACCTCCGGCTATTTTTCCATTTGTAAATGATGCGGAACCATTATAAGTCTCACCTCCGGCAGTAACCGTTATCGCCAGATCAGGATATTTAGAATTTGAATAAGGTACTATTATCTGATTGACTGAAGATCCGGAGATAATCATATTAATTGGTGAGGAATCTAATTTTGTAGATGCCAATATTAAACCGGTGCCAAGAACAAGCGCGCATGAAGAGGGGTCCGGCTGCTGTATAGTGGCAGACGTTATATCCGTAACGGGACTACCATCTTTGATTACATTTATAATAATCTGAGCACATGCATGGGTGAGAGCTAAATCAAATGTAACATCTGAATTGACTGTTTGATTTATCAATGAGCCTGACAGATAGTCATAACCGTTTGATAATCCGGTTAGCCAGGCATTATCTTCATTTAATGTTTGGGTGGGAAGTTGATTCTTATTATTTATAGCAAACAAATAGAATTCATAATCTCCTGATTTTACTCTAAGCGGTGAGCGTGCAGGAGTCGGGACACCGGCAGTTTCAGTCTTAAATGTAGTAGTGCCTATAAACTCTCCACGATAATAATATGTATAGACATTCATATACCTGTCTATCGGCAACGGTGTATTCTGCGTTTCGTCTATAACCCGCGACTCTGAATACCGACCTTGAGAATTTGCAATATATGCGATTTCTTCACTCTCGGCAATAGCGTTGCTTACATTTGTTTTGAAACTGACTATATAGTCTCCTTTGGGTTCCGGCAGATTATTTTCTTCGTTTAGACCACAATTCTCTTCATAATACTTATTATACTCACACGAAGGTAGAATAACTACAGACAGTAATATAAGAGTGCTTAAAATTAGAAGCTTACATATTTTCACCATAACTTTTCCTGCAATGCTGTTATACGTTATAATATTGTTTATCAACTATAAAACATAGAGCATTGACGGAAAGTTCATTAGTGATTATGATGATACGGACATGTAAGATCCGCCGGCTTTAAAGTGCCGTCTATACTAACTGTGCGGTTTACCATATCGACAAGCGAAGTCACTTCGTGAGATACCATAAGAATGGTTGTATCTTTGTTGATCTCTCTCAATAGCTGATATAACTTTTCTTCAAATCGTTTATCTATATAAGAGTTTGGCTCGTCAAGTACAAGTAAACGTGGCTTGTTGATAATAGCGCGTCCAAGCATTACTCTCTGCATCTGTCCGCCGGAAAGTTCCCCTATTGAATTTCTTCGTTTATCTGTCATACCAATCATCTCAAGAACCTCTTCCGTGCGAGACTTAATATCCTTGTTATTGCGGGCAAACAGTTTATCGGTAAGGAGTCCTGATGAGACAACATCCTGAACGGAAATCGGAAAACGATGGTCTATATTGTTTCTTTGCGGCAGATATCCCGTAGGGATTTTATCGACAGCCTGTCCGTGGTCATAGTATACTACCTGACCGGCACACGGTTTGAGCAAACCGAGTATGACTTTCATCAATGTAGTCTTGCCTCCTCCATTAGGACCTATTATTCCTATGAAATCTTTTTCAAAGATATCAAGATTAATATTGTTTATGGCGATAAAGTCGTCATAACCGGCAGACATGTTATCTATAGAAATCAGTTTATTCTCCATTTACTTAAGTTCATTTGCAATATTCAATAGCTCTGATCCCCATTCTTTAGATAATGGGTCAATAGGCACAATACGTCCATTAACCTCACGCGCAAGTATCTCGGCATTTTTTGTGTCAAATTCTTTTTGAATGAAGAACACTTTAGCGCCTACTGATTTGACAGAATCAACAAGGTTTTTAAGTCGCATTGCTGACGACTCTTTACCCAACCCTTCTATAGAGATCTGATTAAGACCGTAGTCATGAGCGAAATATGTAAGAGACGGATGGTATATAACAAATGATTTTACATCACTTTTGGAAAGTATCGTTTGTATTGAGTCATCAACGCTTTTTATCTCTTTTATCAACTCTTCGTAGTTGTTTTCGTAATAATCTTTGTTTTCGGCATCAAGCATAACAAGAGCTTCAAGCATATTCTCCGCTATAATTTTCGCATTACGTGGCGATGTCCAGATATGAGGGTCTCCGCTGTAGTCTTGAGTGTGATTGCATTGGTCGGAATGTACATGTTGTGCGGGAGCTGCCCTATGAGAAGAACAATCGTGCTCACTCTCTAAGAATGTTATACCCTGTGAGTTGTCAAAGATTACCATATGAGGGGAGTTGGCTGCAAGCTTATCCATCCATGCCATCTCGAAGCCTATACCTCCTATACGAAAATACGCAGTACTATTGGTAAGGTCTACAAGCTGATATGGAGCCGGATCGAACGATTCGGGGCTACTCCCTTTGGGTACCATTACATTTACGTCAAACTTATCTCCTGCTATTTTTTGAGCAAAGTATTGCTGTGGTAATATCGTGACAGTGATAACTGGCTTATCACTTTTCTTAACGTTACAAGAAAAAAAGGTGATAAAGGTGATTATATAAAACATTAGATTCCTCATATCAGATATTGTTTTTATGCGTACATGTGAATTTACGCTTTTGTTAATATATGATATAAAGATAGTATGGTTTTGAGTAACTGCAAATCTTTTATTTTACATTATAAACGTGAGAGTGAAGAGTTGATATTACTCTTTCTGCTTCTATGACAAGATCAAGTTCTCCGGCAGTCATCAGTTTTAACTCTATTGAATTAAGTTCAGGTGAATATGCAGGTTGAATGTATTCTACATCATGCCATATTTTGAAATTGTGTTTCTCATAAAAACGTATACGTCTCACAGCGTCTTCCGTCTCGGGTTTTTCTACCTCAAGTACAACCGGCAGATCAATCTTATCAAGCAATAATTTTATCGCGTTAGAGCCTGCACCTCCACCTCTATTACTTTGGTCAATAGCAAAATGCTCTACATACGCGAAGTCTTGAAATATCCAATATGTGATGAAGCCTATTGGTGTATCATCTCTTTTAAGTATATCTATGCTAAACTTGTCTGATTCGTCAAGTAGCTTTATCACAAGGTCAAAATCTCGTCTCTCATCCGCGGGGAATGAATCTATATATACACCGCGTACAAACTCTAATAACCGGGTATCTGAAGGGGTTAAGGTGTAAAGACTATAATTCATAATGTATTCTTTTAAATGTGAATATCACAAATATATATATAGAAAAATAATGATATTATTTAATATTATTAAATTCCAAAAGTCAATTGAGAAAAATGATTAATTAACACACTAATCTACTGCTTATTAGATATAAAATGGAAATTTGTCGGTTATTTTTAGTTTTTACAGAGATTAAATTCAATTTTTATGCATCAGGCTTTCAATCCGTAAGA
>CAMTOT010000102.1 GCA_947074165.1 uncultured Bacteroidales bacterium | reverse complement strand
CTACACCAGGACGTACACTCTTTCCCTACACGACGCTCTTCCGATCTATAAAAAGTCTTATAGGATTACAACCTATTACCGCTTTAAGAGAGATTGATGGTAAGGTCGAAGAAATTTCCGCATCACTAATCACTCCAAACGATGTAATAGTGGTTCGTCCGGGTGAAAAAGTTGCTGTAGATGGAGATGTCATTGATGGCAGTTCTTATGTTGATGAAAGTATGTTGAGCGGAGAAGCTATGCCGGTACAGAAGGAAAAAGGCAACAAAGTTTATGCCGGTACAATTAATAAAGATGGTAGTTTCCGTTTCGTAGCAAAGAAGGTTGGCAGTGATACTGTTTTATCACATATCATAAGTCTTGTACGTGAGGCTCAGAATAGTAAGCCACCTGTACAGGAACTGGTAAATAAAATAGCTTCAGTATTTGTACCTGTTATAATATTTATAGCCGTTATATCTTTTATCGTTTGGCTGATATTTGATCCTACAGGTGGGTTTATACATGGCATACTTGCCTTTGTTACCGTACTTATCATTGCTTGTCCGTGTGCTTTAGGTCTTGCTACGCCAACCGCAATCATGGTAGGTATAGGAAGTGGAGCGCAGAAAGGAATATTGATAAAGAATGCGGAGATACTGGAAACAGCTAAAAATATTGATGCTGTCGTATTAGATAAAACCGGGACCATAACAGAAGGTAAGCCAAGTGTTATTCGTATGGAATGGTTTGATAATAATCCTTTGTTTAAGAAAATTTTATTTTCCCTTGAATCAAGATCGACACATCCATTGTCTGAAGCTGTAAAGTCTGAGGTGAAAATAGAAGAATTGTTACAGATAGAAAATTTTCAGAATGTTCCCGGATTGGGTATAACAGGAGAGTTTGATGGGCGAAAATTTTTTATAGGTAATTCTGATTTTGCATTAAAGAACGGTGTACAGTCTCATTCTCTGATTTTTGATAAAGGCAGTGAGGTTATTTTTGGTACAGATGGTCGTATATTAGCTTACTTTGAAGTAGCTGATAAAGTAAAGAAGAGCTCAAAAGAAGCCATTCGAATATTGCGAAAACGTGGTATAAATGTATATATGCTCACAGGCGATAGCCAAAAGGCCGCTTCTCAGATAGCAGCAGAGGTGGAAATTGACGAGTTTAAATCCCGTATGCTACCATCGGATAAGACTGAATTCATCAAATCCCTGCAACAGAATGGTCGGATAGTCGCTATGGTTGGAGATGGAATAAATGATAGCGCAGCGTTGGCTCAGGCTAATGTAAGCATTGCGATGGGAAGTGGAAGTGATATTGCCATAAATGTAGCTGATGTCACAATCGTTTCGTCTGATTTGCGCAAAGTTAATGATGCGATACGTATTTCGAAACTGACAGTCAAGACTATACGACAGAATTTGTTTTGGGCATTTATATATAATCTGATAGGAGTGCCTATAGCAGCCGGAGTATTATATCCTTTTTTCGGATTACTACTTTCTCCAATGATTGCAGGCGCGGCCATGGCTTTTAGCAGTGTCAGCGTTGTAGCAAATAGTTTGAGGATAAAATATCTTTCGACAAAAAAACTGTAAATATTATATGCTTATGCAAAGAATATATATAAAGAATATGGTTTGTGACCGGTGTATTATGGTCGTGAAGGAGATTTTTTCACGTCTGAACATTGAAATAGTCAATATATCTCTTGGTGAGGTAGACCTGAAGACCCCTCTTTCAAAAGAGCAGACCGTCAGTATTGTGTCTGAACTTAATCTTGTGGGATTTGAAATGATAGATAATCAGCGTTCTAAATGCATCGAGCAAATTAAAAATTGTATCCGGGATTTAGTACATCGTAAAGATGATAAGCTTAAGATAAATCTGTCAGAGTATCTTTCTCAGCAGATTAATTATGATTATTCATATCTTTCATCTCTATTCTCGGAAGTAGAGGGTACTACAATTGAAAAATATTATATATCACAAAAAATAGAGAGGGTCAAGGAGTTACTTGTGTATGATGATATGTCACTTAGTGAGATTGCATTCATGCTAAATTATTCAAGTACAGCTCATCTGAGCAGCCAGTTTAAAAAAAATACAGGACTGACCCCATCTTATTATAAACAACTTGCGGATAAACGTCGCAAACCTCTTGACAAAATATAAAAATAACGAATGAATAAATGTGTAAACATAATAATTATCCTGGTTGTGCTGATATCATCAGTACAACCAAGGCTTGTTTTACACTTTTGTGGCGAGAAATTCATTACAACATATATTAATAAAAATCCCGACTCTATACAAAATGGTTGTATAGAATATCTTGATTCAAACTGTAAAGGAAAAGATTTAAAAAGCAATGATAAATGTGCTAACCGTAAACTTATCGCTATTGATATTTCAACAGATATATTTACGCAACATGATTTGTTTATTAGTAATACATCATTTTTTAAGTTTGATCCGCTGTTTATAGAAGATTCTTCATTAATCCCTTATCACGCATATTCATATCTGTTTTATGGCACTTCACCGCCATATAAACTATGTCAGATCACAGGTCGTGATATACTCATTCATAACTGTACTTTTCTTATTTAATTTTCAAAACACAGTCTTGTAATACAAGCGCTGATTCAATTTATGTTATGCCGGCTGTTCAAAATAAGTTGGTCATAACCTCTAATATCATATACGTATGATATATAAATTTTTTTGAAAATAAAATACAGATATACATGATGAATATTAATAAGCTGTCTTATTGGAGATTTGTTATTCTGTTTGCACTGATGTTATCACTCGGAAAGATATCGGCGCAAGTACCTTTGTCTTTAACAGAGGCAATGGAGATCGGAATAGACAACTACGAGATAATAAAATCCAAACGATCACTAAGGAATGCGGCAAATGATCTTTATAAAAGCAGTAGGATGCTTTATTTGCCTGAAATGACAGTGTCAACACAGCAATTCTATGGCACCGCAAATACATTACACGGTGCTCAATATAATTTTGGAGAGGGCATATCTTCTATGGGCGCACCCAATTCGTCTCAAAATTGGGATGCTGCGTTTAGTTCTCTCTATCTTACAAATTTTAATTGGAATATTTTTTCATTTGGAGCTACAAAGAATACGGTAAGCTTACATAAAAACAAGCTTCAACTGGCTGAGGCAGAATTAAAGCAAGAGATATTCCAACACCAGATTAAAATAGCCTCTGCATATTTAAACCTTGCTGCAATAAGGGAAATTATAAAGGTTCAACGAAATAATATTGAACGAGCACTGGTTTTTGTTGCTACGGTAAGGTCGCTTACAGATAGCGGCATAAGACCTTTGGTTGAATTGTCTACATCTGAGGCAGAGCTTGCCGCATCTAAAATATCTTTATATAGAGCACAAGACAAGGAGTCAATGCTGTTGAAAGAATTAATAATGCTCTTAGGCACAGAATATGAGAATATAACTCTTGATGAATCTATTCTCTTAAAATTACCGGAGGATTTAATTAGTAATCAACCTCTAACTAATCATCCGGTACTGTTGGTGAAAGACCTATCGGTCTATAATAGCAAGCTCCAATCCAAGATATTTGCATCTGAGTCCTTACCAAAAATTAATCTTGTTGGAGCTATAACCGGAAGAGACTCCGGTTTTGGATATAACTATGCAAGCGATAAATCAAATCTGACAAAATCATACTTTGACGCTGTCGGCATTGATAGGGTAAACTATCTGCTGGGGGTGAATTTGAGCTGGAATATTACATCATTTGCAAAAAACAGATATAAAAGTTTAGCTCAGCGCCATATCACAAACTCATTAAACTGGGATCGAGAGCTTACAAAACGAGATCTTGAAGAGTCAATTCGTCAGTCTGACCAGAAGATTGAATTTACACGCAGTCAATATAGAGAAGTATTACACCAAACATCAGCTGCCTCAACATCTTATGCGCAATATCAGGCTTTGTATAACAACGGATTGTCTAATGTAGACGACGTTATACAGTCTTTGTACAATCTGTCGCGTGCAGAATCTGAAAAGGCTGTAATACACATAAACGTATGGCAAGCTTATTTATTGAAGATTGCCGGTAACGGAAATATTGAAGAGTTTATTAATCAAATCCGATAGTTCTATGAATATGATAAGAACAGCCTTACGAAAACCAATATCAACAATTGTGATGGTATTAGGATTACTTTTCTTTGGCTTAAAAACAATACAGGATATACGTATAGATATATTGCCGGAAATGAATTTGCCGGTTGTTTATGTTGCACATTCTTTTAATGGATATACTCCGGAGCAGATGGAGGGATATTTTACAAAGATGTATACCAATATGATGCTATTCACAAATGGTATTAAAAATATAGAGACGAAGAATACTCAGGGTCTCACTCTTATGAAGGTGACATTTTATCCTGATACAGATATGGGGCAGGCCATAGCCGAGCTTAGCGCATTATCAAACAGATCTCAGATTTTTCTGCCCCCCGGCACGCCAGATCCTTTTATAATACGTTTTGACGCTTCCTCTCAGCCTGTTGGTCAGGTCGTATTCCGAAGCGATACAAAAACAAATGATCAGTTGCAGGATATTGCAAACTTTACCGCACGACCGTTTCTTATCTCAGTACCGGGTATTACTACTGCGCCCCCGTTTGGAGGTAGTCCGCGTACGATAGAGATTAACGTCGATCCAGCCTCTTTGCGCACATACAACTTATCTCCTGAAGATATAGTTGAGGCAATCAGCAGGAATAATATTACTGCGCCATCAGGCAATTTATATAGCGGAAACAAGAATTACATAACGCCGACAAATAATAATATAAAGACAATTGCTGATTTTGAGGAAATACCTTTGCTTAAAGGTGAGGTTAAGACTCTCTTTTTGCGAGATGTTGCTCAAGTGAAAGACGGTGCTGATGTTGCGACCGGATATGCATTAGTTAATGGAAAAAGATCCGTATATATAAACGTCGCAAAATCCGGCAATGCGTCAACATGGGATGTTGTAAATAATCTTAAAGCGCAGCTACCTGTCATACAGAATAATATGCCTGATGATGTAATTGTGTCTTTTGAGTTTGATCAATCTGTTTATGTAATCAGCGCTGTTAAAAATCTTCTCCTTGAAGCTATTATTGGGGCAATCCTTACAGCATTAATGGTATTATTGTTTTTACGTGATAAACGCTCTGCGCTGATCGTGATTATAACAATACCTATATCGCTCATATCGAGTGTAATGTTTCTAAAAATATTTGGATATACAATAAATATAATGTCTCTTTCCGGACTTGCTCTGGCTGTAGGTATCCTTGTAGATGAGAGTACGGTGACGATAGAAAATATTCACCGTCATCTTGAGATGGGGAAAAACAAATCACGAGCCATACTTGACGCTTGTCTTGAGATTGCTTTTCCAAAGCTTCTTATTCTTTTGTGTATAATCGCGGCTTTTGTGCCGGCTCTGCTTATGGACGGCATTCCGGGAGCTATGTTTAAACCCCTTGCCCTGGCTATCTGCTTTGCTATGATTACAGCGTTTATACTCTCTCAAACTCTTGTTCCGGTATTGTCTTCATGGTTTATAATACCAAAACCAATAAAAGAAGATGATGTGCAACAAGATAGTAAGTTTACAAAATGTATAAATAATGTTGTATCGAAAGCTATGCAACATAAAAAAAGATATTCATATGTATATATATTTAGCTCAATAGCGATAGTCCTTTTATTGATGAATATAATAGGAAAAGATGTATTGCCAAAAGGCAATTCCAGTCAATTCCAGGTTAGACTGATTGCTCCGCAAGGCAGCCGTATTGAATATACCGAAAACAAGGTTCTTGAGTTTATAGAACTTTTAGATGACATGGTAGGTAAAGAACACATTCGTATCACGTCATCTTTTGTAGGGCAACATTCGTCTACATTTGCCGTAAGCCCGGTGTATTTATATAATGCCGGTCCGCATGAAGCTACAATACAGGTGGCTTTACAGGGATGGAATGGTGATATGGAGCAGCTCAAAGATGATATAAGAGCTAATGTAAACAAAAAAATTCAAGATGTAGACATAACATTTGAACCAATGGAGCTTTCTGAAAAGGTTCTTAGCCAGGGTGCTAATACACCTGTTGAAGTTCGTTTCTCTGGTATGATGAAAGGGCGTAACGAGATGTATGCAAAACGATTGATGGCAGAATTGAAAAAAATTTCCTATATGAGAGATGTGAAGATGCCGCAGTCAACCGAATATCCTACTTTAAATATTGATGTAAATAGAGTTAAAGCCGCCCAACTTGGTCTTGATATGGCTGATGTCACTCATTCTCTTATTCCGGCTACATCTTCCTCCAGGTTTACAAACAAAAACTTCTGGATAGGGGGTATGATGAATATGGCATATAATGTACAGGTGCAGGTAGCCCAGTCTGATATGTCGTCTGTCGAAGAGCTTGAGAGTCTTCCGATATCCAAAACTAAAGATAACCTGATACTTGCAGATGTAGCAACGGTCACGCCTGGTAAAGCTTATGGCGAAACTTATAATCAGGGTTCACTATCTTATACAACTGTAATTGCAAATATCCATAATAAAGATCTTGGCTACGCGATAAAAGATGTAAGAAAAGCGATAGAGTCCTTAGGCGAGATGCCCAAAGGCCTAAATGTCGAGATAGTCGGTTTGGCTCCTGTTTTAGAAGAAACTCAACGAAGTCTGAGAGATGGTATAATAATAGCCATTATAGTTATATTTCTTCTTTTGACTGCCAACTTTCAATCGTTTAAAGTTGCCTCTGTTGTGCTTGCAAGTGTACCGGCTGTTATATGCGGTGCAATTATAATGTTGCTGTTTACAAACTCTACACTTAACATGCAGTCGTATATGGGCATAATAATGTCTGTCGGAATATCAATTTCAAACGCATTGCTTTTCGTTACAGCCGCAGAAAATATAAGAAAAGAGAAAGGAGACAGTGTGCAGGCCGCACTAATGGCTCTGAAACTTCGTTTGCGTCCTATTCTGATGACAAGTATCGCTACTATAGTCGGGATGTTGCCTATGGCAATAGGTTTTGGTGAGGGTGGAGCCCAAACCGCGCCTTTGGGTAGAGCAGTGATAGGTGGTATTATTATGTCTACATTAATTGTTTTAATAATCATCCCGCAGATATTTTCATTAGTACAGTCTAATAGCTCGTTATCTTCTGTTTCTTTGGATCCGGAGGATGTAAACAGTGAATTCTATCAACAATAAAAAATAGTTCAAATGGAAAAATATTTTAAATATATAGTTATTGCAATAACATTCTCTTTAATACTGATTGCGTTATTCTTTTTTGTAAACGACGCTAAAGAACGAGATATAACTAAAGAAGAGCAGTCAATGCAAAAAGAACCGGAAAAGATGATATCCGGACATGGTAATACATCAACAGATTATATAACATATAAAATACCGGCAGAAATTGTGTCTGATAAACATACTGAAATCTACGCCAAGGTTTTATCGTATATAAAATCATTTAATTTTGATATTGGTTCGCATGTAAATAAAGGTGATGTATTAATTGAATTAGAATCGCCTGAGATCATAGCGCAGATGTCATCATTAAAATCTAAGATATTATTGTTGGAGTCACATTTCAAGTTGTCACAATCCAATTATAACAGAGTCTCACGTGCCTCAAAAACCGAAGGCGCTATATCTGAATTTGCGCTTGAGGAGGTTGCTACAAAGATGCAGAGTGATAAAGCCGCGCTTGACGCAGCCATCTCTGACTATGAGCACCTTAAATCCATTTCGGACTATCTTACTATAAAAGCCCCGTTCTCTGGTATAATATCAGAAAGAAATATTGAAATAGGAAGTTTGGTAGGTCCGAATTCAGGAAATCAGACAAAACCATTATTGGTCCTGCTGGATAATAAAAAATTAAGAATAAGGATGTCTGTAACCGAAAAATATGCACCGCATATAGCGATAGGAGACACTGTCAGCTTTAATGTAGGCTCGGGCAAACAGCAGGCTAACATAACCCGCAAATCCGGAGCACTCGATAAACGACTTCGTTCGGAGATTATAGAAGCCGATATAGATAACATTGATAATATGCTTTTACCAGGAATGGTAGTAGATGCGTTTTTTGTATTTAATAAATAGAATACAATAAATCATAAAATAGATAGCTTCCCTTTTTCAATATTCAGATATAACCTGTGTATTGAAAAAGGGAAGCTTATTTATTTCGTTAAAACCAATATTTTAGATTATAAGATCTCTCCACCCGATCCTCCATCGTATCTGGTAAAATATGAAGAAAATCTATTCCTGTCACCTTTTCTATGCTGTCGACGCTAACTGCGAACTCGGACAGAGTTTTTAATGACCCCTCATTCTTAAATATAAATCCTATAGCCTGAGGATTTTTACTGTAAGGGCTAAAAATAACTTTAAAAAAATGAGATGGTACCACCACATTTCTTTTGCCTATTTTTTCGCTGTTTTTTCTTACTATTGGTCCCGTAATTATACATATTGCGCTATCACGACGGGCCCATTCACGCGATTTGTCTTCAAGATTCTTCCATATGCCCCTGTTTAGTGATGGTGCCTGAGGAGTCATGTTAGAGAAATAAAACGACTCTTTCATAGCGTCCTTATCCCATGTCATATCAGCTGCAGGAGCCATGTGTCCACGATCATACCCTGAGCGAGCGTAATCATCATTTGTCGCTGAAGTGCCTTTTGCTACCGTAGGATCAATTACAAATTTATTTGTCCTTTTCACGTCGCCGTATGTTTCCGCGGCTGTTAATTCATAGGCTACCCAATTTGAGATTTTCCAGTCTTTGTTATATGAAGCAGTATATCCTTTATGCTTAAGTATTTGCGATGGCTGGCTGTTTTTAAGCAGCGGTATTTCTATATTGACAAGGTTCTTTATGTCAAATTCGATTCCGTTGCTTTGTTTGGCTATTGATTTTTCATCAAGTTTTATCTTTATATCTTCAGATTTGCCTTTAACTGTACTTTCAGCCTTGTCTTTTTCTAATTTCGTCTTTTCTGTTTTCTCTTTTGCTGTTTCAACCACCTTCTTCTTTTTGCTTTGAGTAGCTGGTTTTGGCATCTCTATAGGTGTCTGTTTCTTCTCAAATAGCTCGGGGTATTCCTGTTTTATGAGGAAAAAACCAAAGACTACCACCAATACCAATAGTATTATGTTTACTGTAGTTTTTGAACCTGATGATGATTTTCCATTTGAACTACTCTTCGGTGAGCTATTCTTTTTCTTTGCCATATTATTTATTGTAATGCTTTTTGATGATGAATTCCTACAGAATATGTACGGATGTCATACGCTAGGATCGGTATTGAGCCACGTAACGCTACACCAGACGGTTATCGGTCT
>CAMTOT010000101.1 GCA_947074165.1 uncultured Bacteroidales bacterium | reverse complement strand
CGAAAGACACAAGGCAGGTAGCATAACCACCGAAGAGATAACAATCCCGCCAATTCCGCCATAGAAATAAAGTATCAGAAACACCCCTGCTAAAGACAGCGCGTTAATTATAGCAAGTTTATAAATATCTTTTTCTATTCGGTATCCGGATATAGACAGCTCGAAATATAATATTATGAAATATATAAAATAAGAGACAAGTGAAGCAATGCCTATAGCGTCAAGACCAATACGTGGATAACCAAACCAGCATATAGCCACAAAAGGGATATACCATATTGTTTCAATAATAATATAAGTCTTCTTCTTTGCCTTAGCAAGAAGTCCATAGCTTAACATCATGCTTATCGCCCTGAAAAAGAATGCCGCCATAAGCCATCTGAGAAGCATCACTCCTCCTGCAAACTCAGAAGAATAGAGCAATGATATTGCTGCCGGAGCAAAAACAGTAAATAATATAAGAAGCGGAGAGATTAGTACAAGCCCGTTGCGCAAATAGTTATTAAGGATATGTTCAAATCCGCTCTTATCGTTACACACTGCCGAAAGACGCGGATAAAGGTCAGTCCCAAGCGATGACAAAGCTATGCTCAGATAACTGTTAGCTATAATCCATACCGCCTGAAATACACCCGCCTCATCAAGACCCGAGCGCTGAGTAATCATTATTTTAAGAAACATAGCCACAGACGACGTTGCTATACCGGTCACGATAGTCACCAACCCAAGACTAAGTATCGGGCTTCCCTTTCTCATAACCTCTTTAAATGACTGCTTTGACTGTTTTATACCAAGAGCGTTTATAAAAAAACGTCCGGTAGCCCAAAGTATAACAGATGTGATAAGAAATATAGGCATCACCGCCTTTATGCCCCACGCATAAGCCATCATAACCGTAATAATTACAGTTATAAGAGAGGCTGTTATATTTGATTTGGCATATACTGTTATCTTTTTAAGAGCAAGCAGCAGTGAGCTCTGTCCGGCAGACAGTGCCGTGAAAAATATCGCAATACTAAGTATTCGTATATCAACAAGATAAATATCGTTTCCAAACGTATATATGCAAAGAGGAGCGGCAAACAAAAAACATACAATGGCACCAAGCACACCTGTAAAGCTGATCCAACGCCGAAACACATATATTGTCCGTGACTGAGAAAGATCATCATCCGACTGCTCCTCAGAAGCTATATACCTTATGCCTGCAGTATGAATACCAAGGCTGGTAATGCTTCGCACAAGCTCAAGCAAAGACTGAAATAACCCGAACAGACCAATTCCATCCACGCCGAGGAGTATTGAAAAACATTTATTCTTCAACAAACTAAGAAACATAACAAGAAACTGAGATATACCTATTATGCCCGAGGATTTGATAAGTTCTTTATCTCTCATCTAAGAATATAAGGTTAGAATAAACGTAAGCTGATTGTATTATACATATTCATTAATAGACTCTATTATATAACTCACCTCATCCTCCGTCAGAGCCTGATGAAGCGGAATACTGAGTATTGTTTCACAAATATCATCTGTGACTGGGAAAGTTAATGAATTAAATCCTCTGTAAGCGAATTGCTTATAAGACGGTATAGGGTAATGTGTAAGAGTCTTAATACCTTTATCGCCACGATAATCGGCTAATAAATAGCGATCATAACATCTTACCGGAAATATATGATAAACATTATCTTCGAAACACTCCTCCGGCAGAGTAATAAGCGGATTAGTTATCTCGTCTAAATAACGTGCGGCTATACGGCGGCGCATCTCATTATCGTTGTCCAGAAAAGGAAGCTTTACTCTTAATAAAGCCGCCTGTATCTCGTCAAGACGAGAGTTAAGACCCTGGAATATGTTTACATATTTTTTTGACGAACCGTAATTGGCAAGCTGACGTACGGTTTCCGCAAGTTCGGAATCATTAGTTGTCACAGCTCCTCCGTCACCTAAAGCTCCGAGATTTTTACCGGGATAAAAACTAAAAGCAGTAGCATGAGATATGGCGCCGCAACGCTTTCCTTTATAAACCGCGCCGTGAGACTGAGCAGCATCTTCAAGTACAAGCAGATTATACTCCTCCGCGATAGCCAGAATAGGAGTCATATCACACATACGACCATAAAGATGTACAGGTATAATAACTCTTGTTTTATCTGTTATAGCGTCTGTAATCAAATCCGGATTGATATTCATACTCTCTCTATCCGGCTCGACAAAAACAGGCACAAGATTATTGTCCGACACCGCAAGTACGGTAGCTATATAAGTATTAGCAGGCACAATCACCTCATCACCCTCATTGATATAGCCAAGTTCAATCCATGCACGCAAAACAAGACGAAGAGCGTCAAGACCATTAGCCACACCAACACAGTGAGCCACTCCGCAAAAAGAGGAAAATTCCGATTCAAACATCTTTACCTCGTTGCCAAGTAAAAACCACCCCGAATCTATAACACGCGTAGCCGCTTCATTAAGTTCCGGCTGATAAGTATCGGTTATTCTCTTAAGGTCTAAATATTTTATCATAGCACATTGCGATTATTCAAAATTTATCTCATAGACATCATACATTACGGCTCTTGCGCCAAATCCTTCTTTCTGTATGATAAGCCCCTCATTGAGTTGGCGCGGATCGTCACCGGTAGAAGTACCGAAGTCAAACCAGCGTTTATCCTTATATATATTATTAATAAGTTTATCGAAAAGAGCGTCGAGAGCACCCTTCTTTTTACCATCTTCCGAAGCCACTATATATTGGGTATGAGCGGTCTGTTCTGTTTCATATATTATCACGCCGGCTAAAACCACTCCGTCATTTTCGGCGATATAACATTTTATATTTGCCGGAAACAACGTTTTAAGATTTGATATCTCCTCATAAGTGTGAACAGGTTTAGCACCGAAACGGCTCGACAGAGTATTTTCAAGCAGACTCCAATATGCACGAGTATCATCAGAGGACATAATATCAATCCCGCTTTTAGCTGCTTTCTTAACTCCCCGCTTGCGACGATACTCAAATCCCGGATTATTATCAGAAATCAGAGCGCACGACGGTTTACGAGATATAAGTGTGGCACCGTTGCAAAATAAAGAGTAGAGATCCTCCTGCGCGGGTATTTTATGGTAAATCTCAGGAATACATTTATACTGCATCCCTTTGCAGCCATCCTCTTTAAGATAAGCTATCACTGCGTCGAAAGCCATGTTTACATCAATCTGACCGGCATTAAAGCCAATCACCAGACCTCCGTATGTAAGACCACGATGAGAATAAAATATCTTATCGTCGCCTATATTTCCGGGCATAAGAGCAAAAAGCTCACCTTTTGAGTCAAATATTAAAAGAGAATAGTCTGTAAAACGGTCGGCATGATACTCCGTATAGTCGCGCTTATGGAGAAAAGTTCCGTTTTTAGACTCCTCTACGAAACTGTCCCAAAGACTTTTATACTCAGAAGTATATCTAATTACCTGCATTCACGATACTCTTTAAATTCACTATATTCATTAATATAATCATCTTTATCGTAAGGGTGCGAAGCGAGTACAAGACATATAGCCCCTGACGAAAACCCTTTTTCAGTTGCCCATATACCCGGCGGTACGTGAAGTCCGTAGTAGGGTCGGTTTAGAGTTACGGTGCGCTTATTTACACCGTCACTTATCTCCACCTCAAAACTTCCGCTTGCCGCTATAAGAAACTGATGGCACTCCTTATGAGCGTGAGATCCGCGGCCGGCGCCGCCCGGAATATCGAATATATAAAATACCCTTTCTATATTGAAAGGGACATTTACATTGTTGTGTACAGGAGTCAGATTGCCCGCGCGGTCATGGATACGGGGCAGCTCGATCACCGAACAGTCATATATGGATGGGAATTTACTCATCTTATCTCCGTTCATTTTTGTTTTTCATTAATAAACCAGTCAAACTCCCATATATAATCATCTTCATTATAATCTGTAGAACTAATCACAAGACACAGAGAGTTTGTTGAGAAATTTTCAAGACGGCGCCAGGTCATTTTAGGCACGAATACACCATAGTAAGACCTGTTAAGTGATATCTTATGCTCCTCTTGTCCGTCATGAAGCACTACATCAAAACTTCCCGAAAGGGCGATAATAAACTCCTCCTGATCTTTAAACGCATGACTGCCTCTTATCTCACCGCCCGGCACGTCATATATCCAATATACCCTCGCTATCTTAAAAGGTATATGATTGGCGCTTTCTATAAAAGAGAGATTCCCCCTTTCATCTATCACCTTAGGCAGTTGAATAATTTTATGTTTCATCGTAATTAGAGTTATTTCGCTATCCAGTGTTCGGGATTCTGCTTCACCGAACCTTTATAAACAAGAAATTTCATTTTAGTAGCTCCGGTAGCCGGATCGGTAAATATCTTACCTATTGACTGACGGGTTTTTACCTTCTCTCCTTTCTTAACGTATATTTCACTCAGATTATTATAAACTGTCAGATAGTTACCGTGGCGAATAATGACAAACGGAGGTTCTCCGGGATTTCTTACTATAGCAGTCACTTCACCGTCATAAACACATCTCGCGTCAACACCCTGCTTAGTCTGAATATCTATTCCGAGATTCTCTATCTCAAGACTTTTTATCTGCGGATGGCTTTGCTTACCAAACTTACCTACAATAAGATAAGAGCCGGTAACCGGAACCGGTAGTTTTCCTTTATTCTTTTCAAAACCGCCCGTTAATTCATTATCAACCTTCTCCTGAGCTTTCATCTCCTCAGTTTTAGGTTTACCGGCGTTTTTCTTTTGAGCCTCAGCTATCTTACGAGCCTCTTCCTCAATAATCTTTTGTATTTGTTGATCAAGCTTACGGGCGTTAGCCTGTTGTTTTTTCAGCTCAGCCTGAAGCGAGCGCTCCTTTTTCTTAAATTGATCGGCAAGAGTTTTCTGCTCAGATTCTTTCTTTCTCAGATTACCGGCCTCATTCTTTCGAGTGGTAAGCAGTGATTCTTTTTCCTTCTTAGCCCTGTCAAGTTCCTCCTTTTTCGACTGTAGTTCAGTACGTTTCACAACGATCTTTTCAGCCTGGGTTTTTCTCCAGTTTGCATACTCCTGAAGATATCTCAGACGACGATACGACTGTTCGAAATTGTCAGCGGAAAGGATATAAACAATCTCATCAAGCCCCGAGTTCCTTTTATGATAACTCCTCACGGCCTGAGCATATTTCTCTTTTTTAATAGACAGATCACCTTCAAGTACGGAAATCTCCTTCAATATACGGCTCTGATCCGCCGATATAATATCAACTTCCTGATTTAGCATAGATATAAGTCTGCGACGGGAATTTATCTCCTGTGTAAGCAGAGTCATTCTGTTGAGTGAAGCCGCGGCGCTCTCTTTCGCCGACGAAAGCATACGCGTAGTCTCCTGTATCAGAGCCTGCGTCTCTTTACGCTGACGTTCAAGTTCACTCTTACGCTTTGAGCTTTGCGCGAAAATTAAACAAGGTAATAAACAAGCAATTATAAAATAAGCGAATCTCTTCATTAAATTAAGCGGTCATTATTTTAATAATGTTATTATCAGTTCAAGAAGATCTATCTTTTTATATGACTTCGGCACCCTTTTATCTATTGCCACATCAGAATTTACACTAATGCGTGAATGAGAGATACTAACGTCATACTTTTTATTACCCGATAAAACCTCCACATTGGAAACTCTCGGGAAAGACGCGTGATTAAGATCTTCAAATACCGAATACACCCACATCATCTTATGTTTGTCGCCCTTCGACGACGATATTGTTTTTTCAAGTCTGTTTTCGGCAGAAGCCATAAAGCTAAGATTAAACACCTTATCTTTTTTGTATACCCCTACCATCTTATTATCAACCTGAGTCTTCCAGTTAAACTGTTTAAAATCATCTTTAGTCACTTCATTCTGTCCGGGTATAAACATCTCATTCATAAATAAAGCCTGAATAGTCTCAAAACCTAAATCAACAGGCAGATAACTTTTATATTTAGAATAAGACTCAGCCACATATCTCGAACCCATTCGGTCAAAAAGGTATATACTGTCTTGTGTAAGCACAAGTCTGTACACCTCAATGCCAAGAAGCGGAGTAACGGAGATTTGCAGCTCCTTATCTTTTATAAGCTTAAAGGTAGAAGAAACTGACATCGACTTTGAACTACCCGATTTGAAAGTAATATTTGCCTTCGACTGATAAGTATCATAACTAAGAGTGTTGGCAAGCATATTCTCAAATCTCACCTTTTCATCCTTTGATGAAACGCTCATAGCTCCGGTTTCGCTTTTCGTCTTACATGAAGCAAGCTGTAGTAAAACAACCACAGACATCATCAGATATAATATTTTTCTCATTTCGTAATGTAACTTTTATGTTCGATCTTCATTTTCAGCGTTTCACTCTCAGAGCCTTTCTCCAAAGCTTGTTTCCAGTAGTCAAGCGCTTTTTCTTTATCACCCTGCATAAACATCACGTCGCCGTAATGCTCCAGTATATCCGCGTCCTTGTCGCCTCCCTTTTGCATAGCGCTTTCAAGATAAAACTTAGCCAGATTATAGCTGCCCTGCTGAAACAATACCCATGCGTATGTGTCAATATATGTAGGGTTATTAGGCTCAAGATTCATAGCCGTAGATGCCATACGCTCTGCCTTGTCAAGATCCTTTTTATCAAGAGAAAGGAAGTACGCGTAGTTATTAAGCACTACAATATTATTTTTATTATAGTCGAGCGCCTTATCATAAGCCTCATAGGTCTTATCTAAATCCTTTAGCTGATACCATATATCGCCGATCTGACCGTAAAGAGTAGATATTGTAGCTACATCCTTCTGGTCCACCTTCTCTATCGCTTCCATATAAATATCGCGTGCCGACTCATTATCGTTCTTATTCTGATAAGCTATACCCTGATAAAGGTAAAGCGGGTAAGAAGCCGGGAAATACTCATTAGCCTTTTTAGCCACCTCAAGCAGTTTATCCCAATTAGAATCCGACGCATAATAAAGGGCGAGCGTTTTCCAGTTATTTTCCTCATTCGGATTAGTCGCAACCGCGTATTCAAGCTGCTCTATAGCCTCCTTCTTTTTATCAAGACGACCAAGCACCTCGGCGTAAAGCGTGCGCACGCTGCTGTCTTGCGGGTGCTGATTAATGATAACCTCAAAAAGAGCCTGAGTATCATTAAGCGGCTCCTTCTTTATGACAAGACGCTGCAGATAGTCGGTCAGCAGCTGCACCTTAGCCTTCACATCAAGCTCCTCATTGACAAGCGCCTCCTTAAGAAGCTTCTCTGAAGCGACTGCATCGCCCGTACGGTTATAATAATCCGAATATGATAGTATAAGATAAGCGTTATTAGGATCAATAAGCGCCGCGTCGTCAAAAGCCTGTTTTGCCTTATCAAACATCTTCTGCTCAGTGTATAAAGCTCCGAGCAAAAGTCGGTACTGCATATTATTAGGATGCACGCCGACAAGCAGTTCAATCTCATTAAACGCCTTAAGCGTATCTCCCATAGCCATATAAAGAT
Organism: uncultured Bacteroidales bacterium; assembly: GCA_947074165.1. Classification (GTDB taxonomy): domain Bacteria; phylum Bacteroidota; class Bacteroidia; order Bacteroidales; family JAUNSR01; genus JAUNSR01. Next base: position 1,893 of record CAMTOT010000101.1, on the reverse strand, counting down.
TATACTTCTGGCGAGAGAGCGTCTCCACCATACCTGCCTTCTCTTCTGTTTTATTAAGAGCCTTTATCGCGTCTTCAAGACGGTTGTCCATAGCGTACGATTCTGATATGGCATAATATATCTCAGGAGTAGACGGATGAACGGAAGCCAGATATTCAAGTATCTCTATCGCTTTATCACTCTTTTGGGTACGCTGATACAGATTGGCAAGCATCATTGAGTACCAGTAGTTATTCTTATCATATCCGCGCGCTTTCTCAAGCACCGTGATAGATACTTCAGGTCTACCTAAAGCGAGATAATAATTAGCAAGCTCGAAATAAGCCGCGGCATTTGTAGAATCAACCTCCACCGCCTTTTTTATAAGATCGAAAGCAGCCGTTTCGTTAGAAAGAAGCTTCTGACGCTGCGCCTCCAGATAAAAATACTCACCTTTTCTTTTTACGGCATCCTGTTCATATTGCTTTACCATGCTGTTTTGCGTAGTCACGCATCCGCAAAGCAAAATGCCTGCACCAATGATCTTAATCCATTTCATAAGACGCTGTTTTATTTTCCTGTATGTCCAAATCCACCCGCTCCGCGAGCTGTCTCATCAAGAGTCTCAACCGGAGTCCACTCTACCTTAGCGTGTGCCGCCACTACCATCTGACAGATTCTTTCCCCGTCATTAATAACAAACGGTTCGTCTGAAAGATTTACAAGTATCACTTTTATCTCTCCGCGGTAATCCGCATCGATTGTACCCGGAGTGTTAAGCACCGTGATACCGTGTTTGGCAGCCAACCCGCTTCTTGGACGGATCTGCGCTTCATACCCTTCGGGAAGAGCAATAAAAATACCGGTCGGAACAAGTACTCTTTGAAGAGGACGAATCTCAATCGGTTGCTCAATATTTGCTCTGATATCCATCCCGGCAGATAGATGTGTCGCGTAAGCCGGTATCTCGTGTTTTGATTTATTTACTATCTGAACCTGCATAATTATATGATTTTCTTTTTAATTGCCTAAGCATATGAATAATCACAAATATATGAAAATAACCGCATCTTTGCGGAATAAAGCATATATATTATGCTTTTTAGCTACATTTGCGGGTAGTGAAAATATAATTAATATTTTTTATGATGAACTGGGATAAGCTTCTTACTACCAAGCGTTACGGTCAGGAGAAGTATCACGATAACAGACAGCACTCGCGCACCGATTTTCAACGTGACTACGACCGTCTGATCTTTTCGGCACCATTCCGCCGACTACAAAACAAAACTCAGGTGTTTCCTCTTCCCGGAAGCGTATTCGTACACAACCGACTGACTCACAGTCTTGAAGTAGCATGCGTAGGCCGCTCATTGGGCAATAGCGTGGCAAACTCTCTCAACGACAAATACAAAGACGAACCGTGGCTGCCAAAACTTCACGAGATTGGCGCTATCGTAGCGGCAGCTTGTCTGGCCCACGATCTGGGAAATCCTCCGTTTGGTCATTCGGGCGAGAAAGCCATAGCTACATATTTTTCGGAAGGCAAAGGAGTATTCCTTGAAGAATATATGTCTAAACAGGAGTGGAATGACATTATCCATTTTGAAGGAAATGCCAACGCATTCAGACTTCTTACGCATCAATTCAACGGCAGACGCGCCGGCGGTTTCGCGCTCACCTACTCTACTCTTGCATCTATCGTAAAATATCCGTTTGCCTCAACCCATGCGGGCAACAAGCAGAAATTCGGATTCTTCAAATCTGAAAACGAAGCATTTCGCACCATCTCCACCGATCTTGGCATAATAAAAAAAGATCCTGACAATGAGATATACGCGCGCCATCCGCTCGTTTTCCTTGTTGAAGCGGCCGACGATATTTGTTATCAGATTATGGATATTGAAGATGCTC
>CAMTOT010000100.1 GCA_947074165.1 uncultured Bacteroidales bacterium | reverse complement strand
TCTACACCAGGACGTACACTCTTTCCCTACACGACGCTCTTCCGATCTAGGAATGTTTAATTTAAGAACCAAAACCATCGCATTAACACTGATTGCCACCAGTTTATCGCTTATTAACGCACAGGAGATTATAAGATACTCCGCCTCAGCTGAAACAAACTTCGGTTCCGGTGATTTCACTCCATATTATATGGTTAGCAATAAACACGGTATAAATTCTATCAACTCTAACAGCGGATATATCAGAGCAGGAATATTCAAAGAGATTGATCAGGAGAAAATATTCTCATGGTCGGCGGGAGTTGATATGCTTGCATGCTATAATGATGCACGTAACGCGCGTATTCATCAACTATATGGAGATATAAATTTATATTGTCTGGGACTCTCTGTCGGGATGAAAGAATATAACGGAGTGTTTAAAAATCAGAATCTTAGTTCGGGCAGCATGGTATGGTCGGGCAATAGCGCGCCTATCCCGCAATTAAGAGTTGGTATACCGGAGTTTGTTTCGATACCAGGTATCAACGGATGGCTGCAAATAAAAGGAGATATCTCATTTGGTAAATTCATTGATAATGATTTTCTTTCCGACAATTTCGATCCTATTAACGGACACATCACAACTGATGCTTATTATCATCAGAAACAGATATTTTTCAGAAGTAAGGAAGACAAGCCATTTGTAATGACTATCGGCGCTGAACTGGCTTCTCAGTTTGCCGGCCACTACAAACTATATAAAGACGGCAACGTGGTACTTGACGAAAAAAATAAAGTAAATTTCAAATCGCTAAAAAAGGTACTTATCCCTTCTGAAGGAGATGCGGATGATAATCCTAATGATCAGGTATATTTTTATGGTAATCACCTCGGTGCATGGCACGCTATAGGTGAATATAAATTTAATAACGGATCAAGACTAAAAGGTTATTTTGAATGGTATTTTGATGATGCCTCGGGAATGGGCAAAATGAACGGTTTCGACGGACTATGGGGACTTGAGTACAATATCGCGGGACAAGGATTTTTGACCGATGTTGTATTTGAATATCTTCAGACAACAAACCAGAGCGGACCTATACACTGGGCTTCGGGCGATCACAACGGTACTTCCGTAAATGGAGAAGCGACAGGATCTGACGACTACTACAATAATTATTATTACAACGGATGGGCAAGCAACGGTATGGCTTTGGGTACACCTATGCTACGTTCTACAGGATATAATAAGAACGGGTACCTGGGATTTCTTCATACCAGAGTTAAGGCTTATCATTTAGGAGCGAACGGATATATTACACCAGAACTTAAATATACTGCCCTTGCGTCATACAGACAATCATGGGGTACACATTTCATACCGACAACAAAGGTGATAGATAATGTTTCGTATATGATTGAACTTAATTACTCGCCTACAAAATATAAAGGTTGGACAGTAGGTGTATCATTTGCACAAGACTGCGGGGATCTTTACGGCAACAACACTGCCGGAGGCATTAAGCTGACAAAATCAGGTAAAATATTTTAATAACAAAACAACAATGAAAAAATATATATTGGGAATTATTGCGCTTGTTTCTTTGAGCTGTACAAAAAATGACGGAGATATCGGACATCTGTTTGGTAAGTGGCAGCTAAAGAGTTATACTGAAAATGAGAACACCATAACATTTGATTCTCTTTTTATGAGCTTTCAAGGTAATGTGATGGATATTCGCAAATTAGACCCTAAGACAATGTTTAAGCAAAATTACGGTCTGTATGAGAATAGCGGAGATTCTTTATTCTTTTACTTGTCTGAAACAGACAACTCAATCGATGAATTTTATCTGGATTTATATAAAGAATTCCACTTTGACAGTAATAAAGAAAGAGTAGCAATCGAAAAACTTTCTAAGAAGAAAATGACTCTTGAGAAAAGTGGAAGAAAATGGTACTTTGAAAAATTTTAAAGAAAAAAGTACATATAAACTATAGAAAAGAGATGAAACCCATATCTGTAAGATTAGGTTTCATCTCTTTTTATCTCTATAATGGATCTTATTGGCTGGTCTCGAGCAACATAATTCCATACCCAGTTTGAAAAAACCTCAAGTCGGCTACGAAAACCGATAATATAAAGCAGATGTATAAACAACCATAAGAACCATGCAAAAAAACCGGAAAACCGCTTTTTGTCTATCTCTGCCACGGCCTTATTCCTACCAATCGTAGCCATCTTACCTTTATCTTTATATGTAAACATTATTTTATCCTCATGAGTAATGTTATATACTGCAAGCTGAGCCTGCTGGATGGCAACCTGAGCAACCTGAGGCATAACATACTCCGGAATAACCGCAATGTCACCGATAGCATATAGATTATCATATATTCCTCCATCCAATCTCTTTACTCTGCAGTATTTATCGGTTATAATTCGTTTGCCTTGCCCGAGATTATCAATGCCGTCAAAGACATTTGCTATTATACCGCTTGCCCATACAACGTTTTTAGTATAAATACGCTCTTCATTATTGTATATAACTGCGTCATCACGATAATCAGCTACTTTGGCATTATTCATAACAATAATACCCATCGCCTGAAGATCTTTCTTTGTCTTCTCTGAGGTTTGCGGCTGGAACGCGTCAAGAAGGCGTTCATTGGCATTGAGTAGAAATATTTTCATTTGAGAAAAATCAATCTCAGGAAAATCTCTTGGTAAAACCTTACGCCTCAACTCGGCAACTGCTCCTGCCAGTTCAATACCTGTAGCGCCGCCGCCCACTACTACAAAGTTCAGAAACTTTTCTTTCTCCTTTTCATCAACCACCCTGCTCACGATCTCCATACTTTTATAAATACGGTTTCTAAGTTGTAGAGCCTCAGGGACACTCTTTAAACCCATAGATATATGTCGGATATTCTCAATTCCAAAATAGTTAGTATCTGCTCCGGCTGCAATAACAAGAAAATCATAGCTCAACTCTCCTGCCTCTGTGGCTATAACATTTCTTGTAGGTTCTATCTTTTTAACCTCGCTCATTAAGAAATGAAAATTCTTAAATCCCTTAAATATACCTCTTACAGGAAAGGCTATCGCGGTAGGTTCAAGACCTGATGTCGCAACCTGATATAAAAGCGGTTGAAATTGATGATAATTATTTTTATCAACAACAACAATCTGCATGCCGGCATTTTTCAATCCCTTTACTACATTAAGTCCGCCAAACCCTGCCCCGATAACCACGACTCTCTTACCGGGACTTTCCGGAATGTTTATGCCATATTCCATATATCACAATTTTGCTTTATAACAAATAAAACATCATGTAGTTTATTTATATTTGCATGTATAAACATTATGCTGCCAAAGAATGAAAAACCAGCCCTTATTATCAATAATAATTCCGGTTTACAAAGTAGAGCAATATATCAGAAAATGCATTGACTCCATTTTAACGCAAAGTTTCAGAGATTTCGAACTTATACTTGTCGATGACGGTTCGCCTGATAGTTCAGGTAGAATTTGTGACACCTATATAAAAACAGATGAGCGTGTAAAAGTGATTCATAATGAAAACGCAGGCGTAAGCAGTGCCAGAAATTCAGGACTTGATATAGCAACAGGAAAATGGGTGTGTTTTATAGATTCTGACGACTTTATTCCACAAGGATCTCTTGCCGAGATGACTGATATAGCGAAAGAAAATGAAGTGGATATGCTTATTTTTAATCACTGCATAATTGAGGAGGATGGATCTATAAGCGGCAGTGAATTAAAATTAACTGACGGACTATTCAGCCCGGACAAAGTTATATCCGATATAATCAGATACAATATTCCGACAGGGCCGGTAGCGCGACTGTTTAAACGAGAGCTTATCAGGGATATACGATTTCGTAAAGATCTGTATATCGGTGAAGACATGTATTTTAATATTGAATATATGCGTAACGTCACGTCAGACATCTACATATCAGATCTGAACGTATATTATTATCTCAACCGACAGGGCTCTGCCATGAATAATGATTCTTATTTTGATGGACTTATGCAACTCGACAAGGCGTTGCATGATTATATAAGCAAGCAGTATCCAGACAAAACGTTTGATTTTGATCTTTCTTGTTTCTCCTTCAACAACGCTGTATCTGCTATCAAGAAAAGACCATCTCATTGTATTAAATATAAAAAAGAGATTATGGAGATATTCTTAAATACAAAAGGTGATGTTTTAGAGTTGAGAGATAAAAGAGTCAATCAGATATACAAATTATACAAATCTTCAAACTTAGCCTGCTATGTTTTTCTACTTATGATAAATACATTATCCCGAATTAAGCAATCTTAAACCGGGATAATGAAAATATTACCGACAGCTTGCGTTATAAATTATCAAGAGCTTTTTCAAGCCAGTCAAATCGTTGATTAAGCCAATCCTGAAGATATTGAACCTCTTTCTCGAAAGAATCAAAAACTACATAATTAGGCCAAACAGGTACACCCAAATATTGCCAGACTTTATTGTCAGCCACTCTTGCGTTATTGATAAAAATTGATTGCATTCTGATATAAGAAGATATAACCTTTTGATTCTGCTTCATTTTTTTAAATCTCGACCTCACGACATTTACAAAAGCAGTATCTTTAAATAATCTTTCAAACCATGGAGATTCCTTTATCCAGAAACCTTCATAAGATTCGCATCCGGAGTAATTACAGTTACCAAACGCAATATCAAAATCCCATACAGGTCCCATTTTAAGCTTTTCATCCCTCACTATATTCATAAAACAGCTTGCAAACATTCTAGCGTCGGGGTTTTTAGTTAATTCATTCACTATATACCAGTCTGCGAAACTTTCAACGTCAATATATTTAGAGTAACCAGAGTGCGGACTGGCAAACTCATGACTATAGAGTATATTTTCAATTTTATTTATATGCTGCTTAATCCAGTTATATTGCTCCGTTTCATATTCCACATCCGGATCCTTAAAGGTAAAATGAAGTCTTTGTGTAGAGAAAAAAGATTCATCAGATTCAATTCTGTCAGAAGGAGTTACTTCTATTACATATCCGTTTTTCCCTATATTTATTCTTTCAGCCGAAACCTTAAGATGCTCGGTGAGGTTATAAATTCCAATATAATCACCATTAGAATAAACGTCGCAGAAAAACATACGAGGTGTATACTCAAGATCTGTAAGTGAAGCCAGTTTAAAAGCTATATTATTTCTCAGAGAGGTTCTGTCTGTATAATTAGCAAGCAATGCCCAGTCTTTATCAGCAGGGAGTCCGCCCAGCGACTGTTTAGAATCAAGTTTGAGTCTGTAAGGCTTTTTAGGTAATTGCCACGTAGTGTTGCCTCTGCCCCTTATCCTTAAGCTGCCTTCAGAAGATGAAAAATGATTAAATCCGTCTAATCGAAAATAACCCTTTACATAATCCGATTTGGATGTAACGTGCTGTCCATTGTCAGTTGTAAAAGATAAAACTCAATGGTTGTAATTAATAAAATTGCGGGCAAAAGTAATGCTATTGATAGTATTAATATACTATCCAAGCTGCGCATTGGTATTATTTATTGTTTCTTACAATCATTTAAATGAGAAGTCTAAATAAATTAACTCTATATAGAAATGGCAGCGCATCTAATTAAAATAAATCAGATGTGCTGCCATTTCTATATAGAGTTAATATTAGTTATATTTTTAATCCATTCTGTTTTTATAATCTTCGTAAGAATATTCTCTTAGAATATTCAGATTACCATTCATATCCCAGAGTGCAAGAGAAGGGTGAGAGATGCCGTTGAACATATTTGTTTTAACAACAGTATAGTGTATCATATCTTCAAATACAATCTGATCGCCAATCTTAAGTTCCTTTTCAAAACTCCAGTCTCCGATATAATCTCCGCTCAAACAGCTGTTGCCGCCCATGCGATAAGTTGGCAGTTCCGGATTTGTTTCTACCGCACCACGAATAGTTGGTTTGTATGGCATTTCCAGACAATCAGGCATATGACATGCAAAAGAAACATCAAGAATAGCAGTTTTAATACCTTTATTTTCAACTATATCTACAACAGAAGAAACAAGTTCACCGGTACGCCACGCAAATGCGCTTCCTGGTTCAAGAATCAGCTTTAGATTAGGATATTTTGCGTTGAATGATTTAAGAAGTCCAATAAGATGTTCCGTATCATAATCGGCACGCGTCATTAGGTGACCTCCGCCCATATTAAGCCATTTTAGCTTAGGCAAATATTTCCCGAATTTTGCCTCTACATGAGAAAGCGTAGTCTCCAGATCGTAAGAAGTACTCTCGCAAAGAGTATGAAAGTGGAACCCGTCGATACCTTCAGGCAACTCTGCAGGTAGTAAATCTGCTATTACCCCAAAGCGTGCACCCGGAGCACAAGGATTATAGAGTTCTGTTTCAACTTCAGAATACTCAGGATTTACTCTTAATCCGCATGAAATCTGTTTACCAGACTCTTTAACCATTGGGTAGAAAGACTCAAACTGAGAAAGGGAGTTGAACGTGATATGTCCGCTATATTTCATAAATATAGGGAAGTTCTCTTTTGTGTAAGCAGGAGAAAAAGTATGAGCCGGAGAGCCCATCTCTTCAAATGCAAGTTGTGCCTCAAAAACCGAACTAGCGGTAGAGGATGGTATATATTCTGTAATAATCGGAAAAGTTTTCCACATAGCGAAAGCTTTAAACGCCATGATAATATCTGCGCCTGAACGATCCTTCACTGATTTAATAAGCTCAAGGTTTTTTCTCAAGCGGGCCTCCTCTATGACATAGCATGGAGACTGGATTTTTTCGTATTGTATCATTATTATTTAATTACTTCAAATTTGGCAAATTTAAGCAGCAACTGCTTTGTTCCTACATTATCAAAATTAATAGTCGCTTTAGCGTCAGAGCCGGTTCCTTCAAGAGCGGTAACCACACCTTTCCCAAAACGGCTATGTGATATATTATCACCAATTGTTATACCACCGACACTTGTAACGGGAGCTGCACACGAAGAAGAACTATCTATTTTAGTTAGTTTTTTGTTTGGGTAGTTTACGACAGACACTTTTTTATCTGATCGTTCTGCCATTGAGGAGGTTGTTTGTCGCGAAGGATAATCTTTTTTACGTTCTGAATAAAAGCTATTGCGCGAAGCAAACTCCTGCGAGACTTCTCCGGTTCTTTGCTCCATGTCCGTACGAACCGGAAGAATAAGATACCTCGGATCAATGTCTTTAATAAACGGGCTTACTATACAATGCTGACTCTCACCATTTCTGAATCTGCTTGCCGCATAAGTTATAGTACAGCTTTTCTCTGCTCTGGTTATAGCCACGTACATCAGACGACGCTCCTCTTCTACTCCTGACGGAGTATCTTTAGACATAGAGGACGGGAATAGATTGTCTTCAAGTCCGACAATAAATACATGAGGAAACTCAAGCCCCTTGGATGCGTGAACAGTCATCATTGTAATTTTGTCTGCGTTTTCATCATCCTTCTCATCGGCATCAGTAGAAAGCGATACATTTTGCAGAAAGTCGGTAAGCGAATACTCCTCACTCCCCTCCTCTATACGGTCTTTCACAAACTGCACTATACCATTATTGAGCTCCATGATATTATCAATTCTTGTCTGGCTTTCAACAGTTTTCTCCTCCTCAAGAGATCTTATTATACCTGTACTTCTTAAAACAAGATCAGCAAACTCATTAACCGGAAGCTCTGACGCTGCCTGAGACAAAGAGTCAATCAACTCTTTAAAGGCGGAAAGTTTTTTTGCCGTACCAGAATTAATCTTGAGTCCATATTGAATTGGATCGGAAAGTACGGAAAAGTAACCAACTCCAAAATTTAAAGACGCTTCGCCTATTTTAGAGAGAGTTGTATCTCCGATGCCTCTTGTAGGATAATTAATGATACGTTTAAGTGCCTCCTCATCGTTCGGATTGACAGCCATGCGAAAATAAGAGATAACATCTTTTATTTCTTTGCGCTGATAGAAGGACAAACCGCCATATATTCTATATGGGACACCGGTCTTACGCAAAGCCTCTTCAAGAGTTCGCGACTGAGAGTTTGTGCGATAAAGAATGGCAAAATCAGAGTAAGAGCAGTGTAATTCACGTCTTATTTCAAGAATACGATTGGCTACAATATAAGCCTCTTCAAAATCAGAATAAGCGTTAAGTACCCTTATCTTTTCTCCTGATTCATTTTCTGAAAATATATTCTTAGCAATCTGATCTTTATTCTTCTTAATAAGTGAATCCGCGGCAGAAACTATTGTTTGCGTAGAGCGATAATTCTGCTCCAACTTAAATATCCTTGTGCCGGGAATAGTATTTTTGAAATTAAGTATATTCTGTATGTTCGCTCCGCGAAATGAATAAATACTCTGGGCATCGTCGCCTACTACACACACACGATTACTTAACTTAGAAAGAAGTTCCACTATAAGGTGCTGCGCGATGTTGGTATCTTGATACTCATCCACCATAATAAACCTGAAAGCCTGTTGATAGTGAAGCAGTACTTCAGGATGGTCTCTGAATAAAATATTAGTGTATAAAAGAAGATCATCAAAATCCATAGCACCGGCCTGAAAACAGCGGTTCCAATATCTTTTATAAATCTCATGTATGTGAGGACGCTTAGACTGCAAGTCTGCTTGCTGTATCTCTTTATTGGCCGCATACATGCCTGGTGTGACAAGATGATTCTTGGCGTTAGATATCTGAGCCTGCACATAAGCCGGCTTATAAAGCTTATCGTCAAGATTCATCTCTTTTATAATTGTTTTAATAAGAGATTTTGAATCGGCGGAATCATATATTGTGAAATCTGATTTGAAACCGATTGCCGTAGCATTTTTACGCAGAATTTTTGAAAATACAGAGTGAAAAGTACCCATCCATATTCTTTTGGCATTCTCTGATCCCACGACTTTCGATATTCGCTCTTTCATCTCTTTGGCCGCTTTGTTGGTAAAAGTGAGCGCTAATATAGAATATGGAGGCATCCCGCTTTGTAAAAGATATGCAATTTTATATGTAAGAACACGGGTTTTGCCTGAACCCGCACCGGCTATTATCATACTCGGACCCTCATTATAAGTTACAGCCTGACGCTGTACTTCATTCAGATCTTTTAAAAACTCATCCATTTGTGAAATTTTTTTTCTTTTTTTTATTTTCCCCAAAACCCTCTCTGAGTGGCATTAAACGCACATTTAAAGTAAAAATAGCCATCTCTAAAAAAGTTTTTTTCAAATATAATTACAAAAAACTGCTTTGGGTCGGAACATTTTCCGATCTCATATTGTTTTATCTATGTAAGTTGCTTAAATGCTTATTGTTTTACGACTATATTAAAAGATACATTCTTTATTTATCTAACACTATTTAAAAGAAAACGATTTAAAATATGCAATTTGAACTGC
>CAMTOT010000099.1 GCA_947074165.1 uncultured Bacteroidales bacterium | reverse complement strand
GAGATAATGAGCGGTGACTGGAGTTCAGACGTGTGCTCTTCCGATCTCAGATTCAATGTATTTTATAATCTCAGTTTGTATTAGCTTTACATTAGTGCCTTTCATATTGTTTCTCAAATACTCATACAAAGTTTCTTCATTATCTAAATTTATGATATAAGCAAAGTCTTGTATCTTCTCTTTTTCACTAATAGCTATTTCTGCTTGGCTATTTTTTTTAGTCTTATTATTGTTATCTAAGAAATCTTTTTCTCCGATGGGTTTGGCTGCTTTATCTTCAAATAAAGAAACTTCTCTATTTGTCACTTCCCGTGTATCGATGAATGGTACAATTTCTATCGGGAAAACATCACTATTATTGTTATCAATTATATTTTCTATTATAGTATCTTCATCTTTATTTGTTAACGATAAATTATTAGCGTTTTCTTGACAAAACTCCAAATTGATAGTATCGTCTTTACATTTGTTTATCCTTACGTAGCTTACAAATATTTCATTTGTAACTAACTCAATATTATCCGGTTTTTGGTAAATATGAGAAATACCATACTTATCTGTTACAGCACAACTGTTATCCGGCAGTAATTTTGTTACTTCAAAGATATATCTCCTGTCTTCTTTATACAGTAATGGAAATATTGAATTTTCATCTTGCTTAATATAGACTTCTCTGTTTGCATCATACAATAGCCTGCAAGTAAGACTATCTGGACAGCCTGAGTGAAGTTGGATATCGTAACCTAATACAGGCAATGACTCTTCTTGTATTATTAAATCAAAAAAGAGTCTGTTTTCATCATCATAATGATACCCTTTTACTGGAAATGAATATGCTTTGTTAATTTCGTACTTCATAATCTTATCTCATTAAGTCCATGCCCCAGTTATTATCTGAGATATTTCTCATCTTAGGTTGTTTATCCTTTTCTGAATGGTAAAACTTAATATTTCCATTTGTATAATCAAGTATGAATCCACAGTCACATTTAAAATATCCCAGATTGACCTTAAGGTACTTTCTGCTACATTTTGGACATATTAAACGCTGCTCAATATTAGCCGCCTGATTATTTATTGTTTTTATCAATTCCGACAGGCAATCGAGTAATATACTTTTATCACGATGATTTTTCTTATTAAACATTGGGTCACGTTTAACACCATCAATTACAAGATTTGAATTAATTGGAAGTTCTTGTAATTCAATAAAACGATATGTGCACTTCTTGACATCAAAATTAATGCTACTTCTATGAATTAGATTGATGTAATCCCTTAGCTTATGATCAAAACTATACTCACTAAAGATTAAATTTTGAAGTTCTGACAATAGGAGTTTTCGTACGATTATACCTACAGATTCTATGCTGTATGAATCCATTGGATTAATGTGAACACAATTTTTTATATTCTCATCAGATTGCTTCTGAAAGTCAGAGTAGTTAAAAATATATGTTTCGTCTTTCATCTTTTCAGAATCTTGCGATGATATCCCTCCTAAAGCAATTATTCTAAACTGTTTGCTATTTGTCGAAAGATGCATTACCCCGAATCCATCCGTATTGAATTCGATATTTGGTTGTGAGGAATGCTTAGCATGCCAATTCCCTATATCCCCTTTTACTTCATAACCCAAGGTCTGAATTGTATATACAAACAAACTTTCTGTATATAATCTAAAATTATTGATGATATCCTGATATGCATTAAATGACTCTTCTATACTTAAACTTCTTTTTACGCTGAGTAATTCGCTCCACAATACTTTTAGATACTTATAATGTTTATGTGAATTCAAAACATTAGTGTCATGAAGGACCATCGAGTCCAGACCATCATTCGATATTTCCGAAAGGAATGGTGATTTCACGAGTCTGTTCAATTGGGATTTGACTGTAAGCAAAGTCTTATGAATATTACTTACCAAATCCTTATTTTTTTCAGAAGACTCTTTGGTAGCACGTCCTATAAGTGCTAACATACGCTCAATTCTTTCACTCCAAACGTTTGTGGCAAAATCTGCATTAAATGCTAATTCATAAAACCTGGTTATATCTGTTGTTTCTTTAATACGAGAGTTGATATATCGAATTGTTTGTTGCAAGAACGATTTATAGAGTTGATTTTCATATATTGAGTGATTAACGCTAAGTTCTTCGTGCAAAATTCTTCGTGGCTTTGGAGATATTGCAGACATACTGGCCCAGTCCTCTGGGTGATGAGTTAAGTGCTGATAACTTCTATTTGATATTCTTTTAGCACGACCAATATTAACCTTCATTGTTTCTTTATCAAGAAGACAGTGAGGGTTTCTTGATATAGCTGTCAGATGGCTGATATTGTTAATCAATAACAATTCAAATTCATTCATTCGGTTGCTCTCGAACTCTTGGAAGATAGGTTTGGTTTTAACGAAAGATTTATTCATACATGATGCTATATAAGCAAGGAGGTCATGAATATTTCTATTGTTATCATCGAGCAATGTCTGGCGAACAATGTACTCGCCATATTTTTTTACATCAATATTGGTAAGATCATGCCATTCGTTTTCAATTTGTTTAGCAAATCTTCCGAAAGAAAACTCTTTCGGAAGATCACTATCCTTTACATATTTGCCGATGTATCTATCGTATATCATTATTTATTTTTTTTCTTACATTCATTACGAATAAGTTCTATAGTCTCATCCGGTTCTTTTCCAAAATGTGTCTTGAATACTAAGTTATAACTATCAAGAAAATTATTGAGTTTATCAGTGTCAAGATCATAATTATTCTGCAAAGTTCGCAATAATCGCGTTGTGATAAGATGATCTACGGCTTTTGCTAAATCATCTTCAGGTTTATTGCCAGCTTCTACGAAAACAGAGATAAAACGTTTCGCCTGGCCTTCAAAGCGATTGCCTATACCAATACCCTCTTCCGCCAGAAGTTCAAGTAATATTTCATCCTTAATAAAATTACTAAACACAGAATAGGCTTTTTCCTGAGCTTCCTCTGCCTTTTTAAATTGATCGTATAGCCAGCTATAAGTAACGCTATAACGCTCCGTTGTAGTTGGAATATTCTCATCCGGATGATTTCGAGGCATATTAATCACATTCGAACGGTCATAAGTCTTTGGTGCAAACTCCAAAGTCGTTTCATCATGATTCGCAGTACCTATAAATTGAACATTTCGAGGTATAGATAATGTTCCTCCCTTTATCATATTTGGAGTTATACTTTCTGGCACATTGTCAATCTTAATTCTTCTCTGATCCTCTGAAAGTTCAAGCTTTGACAGAAAGTCGGCAAAATAGTGTTCCGGACGTGAGAGATTCATTTCGTCTAGAACTATAAAAAACAGTGTGTCTTTATACTTTGGCTGATTTGCAAGATATAGAGCATTAAAGAACTCTGTTTCATGATAACTTTTTTCGAATGAATTATAATAACCCATCAAGTCCATTTTATCTCTCCAACCCGACTGAATAGGACATATTCTATATGCTGCTTTTGGCAATTCGTCAGCACCATTCTCTGCATTAAATCTATCATCATTGGCGGTAAGGGCTAATGATACAGCCCTTGGTAAACTTGTCTTACCGGTGCCACTAATACCTTGCAAAATACTAATGGGAGACATATATATCCCAGCTATAAATTTCCTGATTGTATCCTTAGAGTAATACAGTCTTTTAGATTTGTCCTGATTCGAAGCCATAAAGCATTGTAAATATGCAATCAGATCCTTCAACCCTGACGGACATTTTGGGCGGGTTAATCCCACTTGATATTCACCCTTATCATACTGACTCGATATCTTAAATGCACTATCTTTGCTTTGTGTCTCATTAATCTCTTTAATAGTAGCTGAAAGATCGTCGATTGTTTTTCTCAAAGATTCTTCACGAACTTTAGCTGATTCAAGTCGACACTCCAAATTTCTGCGCTCCATTATAATCGAATCATTATTATGAAACATAGTCTGAAGTTCATAGTATTCCTTCTCATTAAACTTGACATCTTTTTCTTGAAGTGATTTCTTAAGATAATCTATTTCTCGCAGTTTATTATTGAATTGTTCTTGTGTCGGACATTGATTAAGCTGTTCCTTCAAGTCGTCAACTTCGCCTTTGAGTTTCGCACATATATTGGCCATCTGTACAGGATCAGTTTCGCCAAAAGATATATATATTTGGGTAAGAGAATCATTAACTTTATTAAAATCTGACTCTATCCTTTGAAGCTTAAATGTTTGCCTTTCTACAGAAACTTTAGCATCAGATAACTCCTGAGCATATCTACGCTCAAGTTCATCTTTAATCTCCAGCCGGATCTCTTCACGTTCTTCTTCAATAGCATCTCGTAGGCGTTCAAGCTTCTTTTTTTGTTTCTCAAGCTTTGCTGACTCTGCTGATACTTCCTGTAGTCTATTTAAATACTCTTCATTCGTGTCTGCAACACTTTCGATAAAAGAACGTGTGTCAGAAATGACTTTTGATTCAGACTGTCTGAATGAAGTAAGCAGCATCTCTACAATTCCACTATGGTCGCCAGACATTGACTCCCTCTCTCGTTCAAGTAGCTCTAATTCTCGTTGATTAAGAGCCTCTCTTTTTTCACGTAATTCACCTTTAAGATTGGTAATTTCACTTTCAGCTTCTTTAATTAGTTTGTCAGCTTCTTTTTTAACCTCCAGTCGAGCCGTATCTACAGTTTTCTTCTCTTCGTCAACCTGCTTAATTTTTGATATATATTCATTCTTCTTCTCTTCATATTTTTTCTGCGTTCCTTCTAGTATATGTAGAAGATGCTTTATCTTTTTGATACATTCATCCGGACTTTGAGTTAATTCATTACCATCATCGGTAAATGAAGATTCTATCTCGTCCATATCAATACCATCTTCACTGTCCTCACCTGGAAGAATACTGTCAACTAACGATTCCATAGTCGAGACCTCATTTATTGTTGATTCAGTAATAAGATTATCTATAGGTTTTGACTGAATTGAAGACTTCGTCTTTTGTTTATTTTTCTTAGCCATTATAATGTAGGATAAATTTATTTACTATTTGTTTAAACTCCTCGAACAACCGGTCAACAACTTCTTTAGGAATAGGTTTTATCTTTCCTTCTGTTGTTGTTTGTCCATGACTTCCGTTACTATTTCTTAGATTTGCTATTTCAAAAATTACATCAATCTTGTCAGCAAGAATGTCGAACAATAAATTTTCTCGATTAGAATCATAACTAAGTAATAAGGGTAGCATGTACTGTTTAAGTGAATGTGCATTACCTGGGCGTATTTTACTAGCTATATAAATAATAGTCGCCTTTGGATTCGACACAATTATCTTTCCTTGCTCAATAAGAGCCCAAATCCGACGCCTTCTTTCATGAGAATAGGACTCATCGCTTCTTAAATCGTTTCTATATGGATCTTGGAAATTTCCGCATACTGTTTCATAAATTGAGTGTCTGTTTTCTTTGTCTATTTTTAAAATAGCTTCAAGGGTCCGTTGAATGTTAATAATAAAGTTGTCGCTATTATTAATAGACTGATGATTATTTGACAATAAGTATGACCTGATTACAGTCTTAATATACTGTTGAAGATTCCCATCCAACTTCTGAAACCCAATTTCAAAATAGGAATCCATATACTCATCAACTTTACGATCTATTACAGCATTGAAATTACCTATGGTATCATTATCTGTGGTTTTGAAATTTCCGAATTTTTCCTTTGCAAAGTCCACGATTATCCTATTCTTTATTAAACTCTGGACATACAACTTTAATTCTGGATTTTTTCCGTACCCAAAAGGATCGAGCATTTGCCAATCGCTCTCATATGTAAAGTTATTTTCAGAATCAAGTTTCGGCAGATATGCATATGTATATATCCACACTAGTTCTGGCTTATCTGAAGGAATAAATGACAATGAAAGGTTAGTCTTTGCTTCATTTTGTTCAGACTCTTCTGAAAGGTGTTTATTAGACCTTCTCATCAATGACAAGATTTCCTTCTCTGTTGGTGCTGGATTTGTAATTATATTTTTGAGGATACTGTTAAATGAAAAAGGTCTACTAAAATAGTCTTCCTCTCCTGCATCTCCTTTATTACCTGTTTTTATAGATAATACCCCGTTGTTTATACTAGTTACAGCCTTTGATATGTTATTCACATAATATGGATACATCTCGGCTTTGTCAACATATTGAAAAACATAGCCAATTTGTGTAGATTTCTTATCAATGATAAGGCCATCTACATCAGACTTAATTTCATTTCCTTTAGCTGTAAGTATACCTTCAGATGTAATAAGGCCCTTTAACACTAGCTCATTATGAATTGTAGTAATTAGCTTTTCGTCTAATCCAAGACAAGCCGCGATAGTCGAGGTTTCGATATTAGGCTTCGTTTTAAACTTAAGTACCGCTTTTTGAAAGAAATTCAACCCATAGCTGAATCGGTGAGTTTTGATACGATACATATACATAGGAATACCCAGCAGAACTGCCGTTCTGTTGGGTTTATGTTCTATACAATATATATGATTATTTGAACCTTGTTCCATATTCACTATTTGATGTTTGATTTACATAAAACTCATAAAGTCCTTCCACATGACGTTTTGCAAATTCAGAGGAGAACATACTACTATCTCCACAAACAATAAGTAATCTTTGTGCACGAGAGAAAGCAACGTTAAGACGATTATCAAGTGTTAGGAATCCGAATTTTCTTAGAAAATTTTCATCCTCTTCGCTTATTTGATTTGAGCGTACTGTACTTAAAATTACAATGTCAAATTCCTTTCCCTGAAATGAGTCTACAGTTCCAATACGTAATTTTTCTCTGCCGTCTGCTGTGATTTTATAAGCATCATTTATTTCATAATCACCAGTGCTGGTTGATACAGCTAAGTTGACTTGTTCCGCAGCTTCGAAAATCTGGTCGACCTGCTTTGAATAAAATGTAATTATACCAATGCTAAGATTCTCACTCTTTGGATCTGCCATAATTTCCTGTACCAGTGATATTACTCTTTTTGCTTCCGCAATCCTACATTTGCCAATACCTTTTGTCTCGGATCCAATAGAAGAATCAACATCACAAAAAGCCATAACCTTTCCTTTTAGTTCAGGAATGGAAAGGTTGTGTTTTCTTCTATCTGCCTGATCGGCAAGACCCGTTTCAAGTGTACCATCATAATATAGCTGTCCTATAAATTCTCCAATGGCGGGATGCATACGAAATTGTTTTTTCAACTGAATGCGACGCGGCAGTGTACTCTTCTCCAGATTTTTATATATAATTCCGAAGAGCGACTGCTCATAGCTCTTTCTTAAGTATTCTCTTTTAGCATTATCTGTATGAATTTCTACAGCAGCATCCACAATATCAGGTTCTATCAACTGAGGCAATTGCTTCTGGTCACCAACCATAATAATTTTCTTTAACGCTCTGGTCATAGGGATAAGCAAATCAAGAGGATTTGATCTCGCAGCTTCTTCAAGAATTACATTGTTAAATCTTAAATTTTCCATATCGAGACTTCCTGCCTTCTGATTCGTTGCCGCAATACTTTCACCATACTCCTTTATCGTTTTTCGTATGTATTCTGTCTGTCCGCTTAAGTCTTCACGTAAACTTTCCAATATTGATGCTATAAATGTATCATCATCTTCGAATGCACTTTCTTCGCGCTCCTTCATATACGAAATAGCATCGTCAATCCAGACCAGCAATTGGAGGTTCAATGCACCGTTTACCGTTGTTCCTGTTTCATAAACATCAATATACTTACTTTTTACACCAAGTAAAAACTCAAGAAATGAGTCCTCAGGTTCATCTATTGGTGCATTTTTAAGGATATCAGTCTCCTCTGCAGTAAAAGTAATTCCACAGCGTAATAATTTTCTAACCTCATTATATCCATTATCATCATAAGAAACTGCATCGGTAGAAAGGTTTCGTAAAGCCTTCAATATTTTAATGTAACTTTCTGAATTCGATGACTCATCTCTATTCAATTCAATCCATTCACTCCATAACTCTTCTGAGAGATTCATTTCATTCACTATAAATTGAATAGAACGTCGCATTGTTTCTATTTCATATTCTTTCTCATATATTTGCTTAATCTGTTTCAGCTTAACAGAGTAGCGCGAATCTATCGTCGAATTTGAATAGAATTTAAGTGAATTATCTATACTATCAATCATCTTATTGATAGTTATATCCTCTGCAGATATTGAAATAGATGCTTTACCGAGTTTTATTGTTGGCAAGCCATTCGTTTCAATCTTTGATGCAATATGTTCGACTGTATCATTCTGAAAAGCCGATGCCAAAATATTTTTTACATTCGGTTGCTTATCACCTAACTTTTTATTGTTCTTCTCTGAAATCTCGATTAATCTGTCACATATGACTGCAATTACTGTAGATTTACCTGTTCCCGGAGGCCCTTGAATAACTGCGATATCAGGTGTATTAATAGCAATCCTCACAGCTTCCTCCTGGTCCTCAGTCAAAGAATCTACTCCAAATTTTTCTTTAAGGAATTTTCTGGTACGGGGAGTTATAGCATTTTCATTATTTATTCGCTGCTCAATCATGCTGTCAGCTTCATCCTCTATTGCGAAGTGAAGGTTTCTAAGAAGTAAATTGGCATTATCTTCCAAGGTTTGCTGGGCCTTTTTTCTTCTCTTATTTACAGTTTCATCACCTTTTGTGGACACACAAAGCACCCCTGAAGTATCAAGTGTATCATCTTCATCATAAAGATCAATTAACCATGAGTTATATTTTCTATATACACTTTTGATTTTATACGAATTCATTGATGATCCGGTTACTCCAACTTTATCAAGCGATGACATCTTTAAGTCATTCTCTTTCTCTTTTATAATCTTTTTCTGATCATCCGTGAGATTAAGTTTTATCGTTTTGATATTGTCCGCCGTATCCCTGGCTTCGCTATAGTTAAGATCACCTATACTATCCTTTAATGAAAGTGATTTTTCTAATTCTTTCTCTGAATAAACTTTCCATAGCTCCATCAGTGCTCTTCCCTGATTTCGTTTTTCCTGTATTCTTTCAATTACAGCCTGAGCTTTACTCTCTTCTACAAATTTTACAGAATTGTATCGGATTAGCTGGAAACGGGTGAAATCTTCATGAGTACCTAATGCTTTCCTGCGATGATTTTTAAAAATATATTTATTATCGGAAATTACTATATCGTCAGAAACGTTTAAGCCATGAATTGTAATATTTTCATCGCTATTTGGATACGTTTCTTGTATAATATAATCACCTAATGAACTTTTGAATACAAATTCTTTGTATAGAATATCCGCTAGTTTATCAATAGAAGACATATTTCGCTCTACGATATAACTCTCATTATAGCTTATTGTAATAGATCGGAAGAGCACACGTCTGAACTCCAGTCACCGCTCCTTATCTCGTA
>CAMTOT010000098.1 GCA_947074165.1 uncultured Bacteroidales bacterium | reverse complement strand
ATCTACCCCAGGACGTACACTCTTTCCCTACACGACGCTCTTCCGATCTTACCCGGGGGTGTCCAGTGATATACTGTTGAGGCTGTATACATAAATAAAACAGAGATAGAAAATATAATAGCGGCAAATCTGGTTTCCCACTCACCCATAAAGCTTTTTATAATGAAAAGCCATGCTGTAGATAAAGCTATAAGCACACCGGCAAAATGTGTAAGTGTATTGGCAATCTCCTCTTTTGTCTGTTTCATTATTTACTGTTTTGATTATTTATAAGTCCACAAAAATAAGATTTAATCAAATCACTATAAATAGTGATTGAAATATTTTATTTTTTCAAGAGATTTGTATTGTGAATTTGTTGTGTTATTTCGCTGAGTAGATCTCAGCAAACTTATTATTTTTATGAGGTATTGTTTTTTAGTTTCATTATTTCTTTTACAGATCTCAAACGTATTTTCAGCCTTAGCCGCGGAACCTACGCATAGCAAAAAAGATGTAAAAACCGACACTGTATCAATGAGACTTAATCTTGATGAGATAGTTGTGCGCTCATTTAAACAGGGAAACAGTTTTAGAAACATTCCGATTGCCGCTTCCGAAATAACAGCAGATGATATTTCGCAGAAAAATATCACATCAATAAAAGAATTAAGCGGTGTTATACCAAACCTTTTTATTCCCGATTATGGGTCGAAACTAACCTCTCCGGTGTATGTGAGGGGTATAGGTTCAAGAATAAACTCTCCATCCGTTGGTCTTTATGTTGACGGGATACCATATTTTGAGAAATCAGCTCTTGATTTTGAATTTGATCAGATAGATAAAGTTGAGATTCTGCGCGGTCCGCAAGGTACGTTATATGGTAGAAATACAATGGGGGGGATAATAAACGTTTATACAAAATCTCCATTTCAACATAAAGGATTCAGAATTGTAGTAGGTGGCGGCAATTACAACAATTTGAACATGAACGTCTCAGCATATGAAACAATAGGAGAACGTATAGGGATAGCAGTAAGCGCATCAAGAAAATATCATGGCGGATATTTTACCAACTTATATACAGGCGATAATGCCGACTCTATAACTTCAACCAACTACAAAGCCCGCATCAGCTACCTGATAAATTCTAAAAGCGATTTGCATATCACGTCGTCTTATGAGAATATGAAACAGGGAGGGTATCCTTACGCCATATGGGATGATGAAAAGGGCCGACCTGGTGATGTTAATTATGATTCTTTTTCTTCTTATAAAAGAGAGCTTGCCAATAATGGATTGTCGTATATATACAGGGCAAATAATTTTCATCTGAGTTCTCAATCTTCATGGCAGTATCTAAGTGATGTACAAAGTATAGATCAGGACTTCAGTACTATAGATAAATATTTTGTTACTCAAACACAGAAACAACACTCATTATCAGAAGAGTTGAATATCAAATCGACCTCTAAAGGCAACTATTCATGGCTGTTTGGAGGATTCGCGTTTTATCAAAGTTCTGATAATTTGGTGGAGATGGAGTATAGACAGTCAGATTATTCTACACCTAAATACAGTGATAACTCCACATACGGATTTGCCTTTTATCACCAATCGGTATTTGATAATCTATTTATCCGAAATTTATCGCTTACACTCGGACTCAGATATGACCGTGAATATGCCAAAACAGATTATAACGCTTACAAAAAAACAGATAGCGATAAATCACTGACAGAGAATTTTGATTCGAAACTAAAGTTTTCACAATTTTCACCAAAAGCGTCACTGGCTTACACCTGCAAGGGGGCGACTACTTACTTTACAGTTACGAAAGGTTATAAAACGGGTGGTTTTAATACATCTTTCACTAATGAGAAAGAGCGTACATTTGATCCTGAATATTGTATAGAATATGAGTTTGGCACAAAATTTAATCTTTTAGGAAGCCGTCTTGTAGCTTCCGCTGCCCTATTTTATATAGATTGGGAGAATCAGCAAATATCGCAACGACTTTCTACCGGCACCGGCAATCTGCTTCGCAACGCGGGTGAGTCACGAAGCAAGGGTGTGGAGTTCTCAGTTATGGCAAGACCTATTAAGAATCTTACTATTCAGGCGGATTACGGTTATACAGATGCTAAATTTCAGGATTACAAACAAAGTGAAACTGTAGATTATTCAGGAAACTATATACCTATGGTCCCTGCAAATACTGTGTCGGGATCTGTACACTACCGATTAGATAAGCTTTTCGGTTTTTTCGATTACGCTGAAGCTAATATCAGTTACGCCGGTGTAGGCAAACTATACTGGGCAGATAACAATCAGTATTCTCAGGATTATTACGGACAGCTTAACGCGAAACTATCTTTCTCTAAATATAATCAGACAATTGAGTTCTGGGGAAAGAATATAACAAATGAGAGATATACAGCGTATAACTTCGAATCGTTCGGCACACGTTTCGCTCAAAGCGGTAAGCCGTTTACTTTTGGAGCTAATCTGATATTAAACTTCTGAGTTGATTAAGAACAAAACAACATCCTGAAAATGAAGAATTTCAAAAAACTGTTTACATTTTTTTCTCTATATATAGCACAAAGTATACCGATGAGTTTTTTTGCCACTGTCATACCTGTTATGATGAGGCAGGAAAATTTTTCGTTATCGGCAATAGGTATGCTGCAGTTAATCAAACTGCCCTGGATATTAAAATTTATATGGTCGCCTCTCATTGACTCAAGCTCAACAAAACTAAGTCATTACAAAAGATGGATATTTAGTTCTGAAATTATATATGCTATAATAATATTCGGTGTTTCATTTCTTGATTTCAGCTTGAACTTCAATTTAATAATGGCACTTATAATATTATCTTTCGTGGCATCCGCCACTCAGGATATATCTACAGACGCTCTTGCTATTCTTTCGTTTAAGAAAAAAGACAAAGGTTTGCTAAACAGCATGCAATCAATGGGAGGATTCGGCGGATCAATGATAGGAGGTGGACTATTGCTGCTTATATTTAACTCTATTGGCTGGAATTACCTATTACCTATTCTTGCCCTGTTTATTCTTATCGCCATTGTACCGATATACTTTTTCAAAGGGGAAGGTCTTGATACGGAATCAATGAAGGATAAGCCTAAAGCGGGTGAATACATAAAGTTTTTCTCTCAAAAAGGTATCTGGAAGCAGGTTGTTTTTCTTACTACATTTTATTCAGGTCTGATAGGAATACTTGCTATGATTAAACCATATCTCGTTGACCTTGGGTATGACATGAAAGAGATCGGGATAATATCCGGTGTATTCGGTACATCTATAGGTTTTTGCACGGCTTTTTTAGGTGGATTTATTCTTAGAAATATCGGGATAGTGAAAGCAAGAATTCTTTTTGCTACGCTTATGATAGTCTCGACGCTATATTTTTATATAATGTCTTTGTCTACTCCAACCATAAGCGCCATATATATAGGAATAGCAATGCTATGGGGTACTTACGGCCTATCGGCTGTAGCGCTCAACACTACGGCTATGAATTGTGTGAGACGAGGATGCGAGGGCACTGACTTTACTGTCCAGATAGTAATAAGTCACCTAAGCGGAATATTGATAACCATATTCGGAGGTAAGCTTGCCGATATACACGGATATAACGGACTTTATATTTTTGAGACAGGACTCGCGCTGTTCTCACTCTTATTTGTTACCTTCGTACTCAATAAAGAGAGAATTTATGAACCAAAGGCTGTTGGACAAGTATAATGTCCCGGTGCCGAGATATACAAGTTATCCACCGGCAAATTTCTTTTCAGATACAATTGGTAATGATGATTATATCAACGCTATTGATAAATCAAACTCACTAAGTCCTTCACATATTTCAATATACATACATATCCCTTTCTGTCGGCATCTTTGTTATTACTGCGGATGCAACTCTTTTGCTATGCGCAGCGAAGACAAAATCAGTGCTTACATTGAAGCCGTTAAGAAGGAGATTACTATGGTCATATCCCGACTTGACTCTTCGCGCAAAATTTCTCAGATACATTATGGAGGAGGAAGTCCCACTTCTATCCCCGTGAAATATATTCGGGAACTTAATGAATTTCTGCTTTTCAGGTTTGAGACAATAGAAAATCCGGAAATCGCGATAGAGTGTCATCCCGGTTATCTCAGCATAAATGATTGGCAGGAATTATCTCACTCAGGTTTCACCAGATTCAGTCTCGGCATACAAGACTTTGACGAAAAGGTACTTAAATCAGTAAACCGACGACCATCTCTTATAGGAGTTGACGAAATAGTAAGTTTATTGAGAGATGCCGGAGCGGGAGTAAATATGGATTTTATTTACGGATTGCCTCATCAGACCCCGGATAGTTTTGCCGAAACAATAAGTAAAGGTGTTAATATGTCACCAGACAGGGTCGTTACGTTCTCTTACGCTCATGTACCGTGGGTAAATAAGCTAATGCTACAACTTGAAAAAGAGGGTTTGCCCGACAATATGAAAAAGGCCGCAATATTTGAATCGGCAAAAAATATATTATCAGACAACGGCTATAAAACTATAGGTATAGACCATTTTGTAAAAGAGAATGATGAGCTTTATGTCGCCTTGCAGGAACGTATTCTTCACAGAAACTTTCAGGGATATTGTACGCGCCGTACGACCGGACAGGTATACGCATTCGGCGTGACAGCTATAAGTCAGCTAACCGGTGCTTATGTGCAAAACACCAAAGATATCGACAAGTACATAAATGACATTAATTCCGGAACTCTTTCCGTTGCCAAGGGTTATATACTGAATAGTGATGAACAAATAACCGGAGAGGTTATAGCAGCGTTGATGTGTAATGGAAAAGCAGACTGGAATTATCTTTCTTCAATATTAAATATTGGTACAGAAGAAATAAAAGCTGCGTTGAATTACGATATAAACAAGCTTAATGAGTTTGTCAATGACGGACTTATAAACTTAGATGAAAATAAAATAGAGGTATTGCCTCAGGCTGCCGGTTTTGTGAGAAATGTAGCCGCGTCACTTGATAAACTACTTATCAACAGTGATAAATCTTTTTCAAAGCCGGTGTAACTAACGACTAAGATGAACGAAGAATTTATAAAAAACGAGACAAGTACATCAAATACAGACAATAATAAATTTGCCCGTGATGTAGTAGTAATAGGTGCCGGAATAACAGGTCTTACTACAGCTTTTAATCTTCTAAAAGGGGATAAAACGGTTCTTGTACTTGAGAAAGACTCTCGTGTGGGCGGACAGATAAAAACTTATAATGACAAAGGTTTTATTTATGAATCGGGTCCAAATACGGGTGTAATTTCTAACCCTGAAGTGGCTGAGCTTTTTGAAGCTCTTGCTCCGGAATGTAAGATACAGACCGGCAATAAAAAGGCAAAAAAACGCTTGATTTGGAAAGGCGCGAATTTTAAACCACTTCCATCAGGTATAATAAGCGGATTGACTACTCCACTTTTCTCTTTCTCTGATAAAATGAGAATTCTTGGAGAGCCGTTTCGAAAAAAAGGAATTAATCCAAATGAATCTATAGCTGATATGGTAAGAAGACGTATGGGCGAATCATATCTTGATTACGCATGCGATCCGTTTCTGTCTGGAGTATATGCCGGCAATCCGGAAACACTTGTAACCAAATACGCTCTTCCCAAACTGTATAATCTTGAGCAGAACTATGGGTCATTCATAAAAGGGTCATTTGCTCTTTCAGGCAAACATAAAACGGAGCGGGACAAAAAAGCGACAAAAGATATTTTTTCAGCCGAAGGAGGACTTGAAACTTTACCTAAGGCTATTGCCTCTGCGGTAGGTAAAGATAATATCTCTCTCAATGTTAAGGACATTAATATTGAGCCTTATAATGGAGGTTGGAGAATAAGATACAATACTCCTGAGGAGGTTGTTGAGATTACGGCAGCAAATATTGTCACTACGGTAGGCGCTTATGAGCTTAAAAATTTACTTCCGTTTGTTGAGAATGAGCAGATGAAATATATATCATCACTTGAATACGCGCCTGTACTTCAGGCGGCTGTAGGGCTATCGTTCATCGATCAGAATGATTACATGGCTTTCGGCGGACTTGTACCTTCAATTGAAAAAAGAAACGTGCTGGGCATTTTATATCCTTCCGCTTGTTTTGACGGACGAGCTCCTGAAGATTGCGTGCTATTTTCATTCTTCTTAGGAGGTAAGAAAAATCATACTCTTTTAGAGATGTCGGATGAAAATATAAGAGCGCTTATTGAGAAAAATCTTGACACAATGCTTTATATACCAGATACGGCAAGTGTAAAGTTCATTAAATTATTTCGTCATAAGTATGCCATACCTCAGTATGAAGCATCGACAAAAGAGCGACTTGAAGCTATCGAAAGTATTCAGAAAAATTTCAACGGACTATTTCTTGCCGGAAATATAAGAGATGGTATCGGAATGGCAGACAGAATAAAACAAGCTACAAATATCGCTAAAGAGATTATTAGCAGAAGTTAATATACTCTCTATAAAAAAATGAGCCGTGTGATTCGTAAAAGAACTACACGGCTCATTTTCTTTATAGCGCATACCATCAAAAAGATCTTAACCACTCTCTAAGGGAAGAAATAAACTCTGTTTTATATTTAAAATTATCCCTGTTGCCCCAACCATGTCCACCTGTAGGATAAACGTTTACCCAGGCATCAACACCGCAGCGACTTAAAGCCAGATAATAATTTATACCGTTTTCAGGTATAACCGCTTTATCATCGTTAGATAAAGCTATAAACGCACGGGGTGTCTTATCAGTCACACAATTATGATTTGAATAAGAATCAATCAGCTCCTTTGACGGTTCTTCTCCAAGAAGGTTTCTTCGCGAACCATTATGAGTAACTCCCTCATGCATAGATATGACAGGGTAAAGTAAAATCTGGAATGCCGGAGCAAGATCTTCTTTACATTTAGTAGCGTATGTAGAAGCAAGGTGTCCTCCGGCCGACGATCCCATAACACCGATTTTATCAACGTCAATATTCCATTCAGAAGCATTTTCCTTTACAATTCTCATAGCTTCCTCCACATCGGCAAAAGGTACTGCCCTGTTGCCAAAAGGCATTCTATATTTGAGTACACATACCGTTATACCTTCATTATTAAAGAAAGGTGCGAAATCATATCCTTCATGATTTACAGCAAGATGCGAATATCCGCCTCCGGGAAGTATTATAACAGCTTTACCATTAGCTTTATCTTTTGATACAGGATAAACTCTCATCTCGGCAGCACTAACCGGTACTCCGTCTTTCATTTCTTTCTCCTTACCATTTGTCACAGTATAGCCACTCTCCCATAGTTTAATATCCTGATACTTTTTATTTTGTCCGGATACCATAGTACACAGTGCAAAGAGCAAAGACACACTCAATAATTTTATCTTCTTCATTTTATTATATGGTATTAAATATAGTATAGTATTACATTTTATCTTTAAACTTTCATATGGATGCTACTTTTCTCTTAGCTCTTCCTTCACACGCTTTGTGAGTTTATTATAAACCAGATTATAAGAGTTTTCTATCTCTCTTTTTATCTCTTTGTCTGAAACATCACTCTTTAGTCTGACCATATTCCAATGTTTTTTATTCATGTGATATGCCGGCTCAACACCTTCATAGCTCTCACGTAAAGACACAGCCTCTTCAGGATCACATTTCAGCATAATATAATACACCGAATCATAGTTTTCAGGAATAAAAGCGAAAACCTTTTCTCCTACTTTCAGTACGTAAGACTCCCATGCTTCTTTATACTCACATTCCGAATATTTAAGCGAATTACAAAATTCAAGCGCCTGATCTACTTCCATAAAATCATTTTATATTACTTAATAAATCATATATCACAAATTTAATATATAATAGTTAATGAACAACTGACATGAGCCACTCGTTTTATTAAAAAGAGTATAATCAATTGTAAGTGAATTATGAAAAATAACATTTTAAAAAAATCAGCCGCAATCCTGATTGCCGTAACTGCCTTTTTCTCGTGTACAATGAACAAAACATCTATGCAGGATACTCCTAAAGATGTAGCGGGACAGGATGTTAATATGACTCCCGAAGTGTCACCGGCAAGAGATCCGAATATGATGGGATTAGGACCTGTATTACCACAAGAGTCTAATTTTTATTTTGGCGGAATATTTGATATCAGAGAAGGAGTCACTTACTTCTATGATTGCAACAGCGCTACGTATATACCAATCGATACTGAAAAAGGAGATTATCAAAACGTTGTAAAACGATATAAAGATATGACCGGCAGCACGGGAGGAAAAGTATATGTACAGTTTAGAGGTTATTTTATAAACAATAACAATGAGACAGCAGCCTATCCATATATTCTGGTCATGACATATCTGAATGATATGCAGATGAATGTAGAGTGCAACAAGGATGATGTAATTGCCGGCACATGGGAATGCTCAATGAGTAGTTTCATTGATACTAAATCCACTCTTGTTTTGGGCAGTGATTATAAATTCACGTATAAATCAGAAAGCAACGACATCAAAACAAAAACTACAGGAAGCTGGCTAATGAGCTCTGGTAACAGATTGTTTTTCAATTATCTGACATTCAACCCTCATTTAGGACATACAGCAATGTATAACGAACAGACAAAAACTCTTTTTGTAACAACAGAAAAAGGAACTCTGATATTTAAAAAGAAATAATGCTTGTATTATTATGCCTGTATTATTGAAGACATGGTAAATTTATATTGAACAACTATCATTATAAGTTTAAAAATAATCGGGTTATAGTGAAATTGATAGTTAATATATTTATACAGTATATAGTGATTGTAATCGATTTATTAAGTTTGCTTTGAATAAATCACTATATACTGTTATGGAAGAAAATAAAATCAAAATAGACATCAGCACTATCAAAAATTACAAAGAGATTGAAACCATTGCCGATGATTTCGCTGTGTTTGATGATATACATGATGTCCCTTTATTTGATTTCCCCACAAGAATAGATTGTGTTATTGTAGCGATATGCCTTAACGGAAGTGTTGAGATCGGAATAGATCTGAAAAGCTACACTATCAAAAAAAATGATTCAGCTATTTTTCTTCCTGAAAAAATTCTTCAGCTTTTTAGCATAAGCAGTGATTTTGAAGGAAGGTTTATACTTATGTCGAGAAACTTTCTTAGTAACTCAAACATAGAGTTGAGCAACTCGATAAACACATTTCTTTATCTGCATGGAAATCCGGTAACGGCCTTTAACCGTGAAAATCTTGATACTTTTCTTGATTATTACGCAATGCTGAGACGCCGTATGACCATTCCTGATGTATTTACAAAAAGAGAAGTCACTCGACATCTGCTCCAGGCTCTTTTTCTAGATCGGAAGAGCACACGTCTGAACTCCAGTCACCGCTCATTATC